>CADBNJ010000024.1 GCA_902795955.1 Oscillospiraceae bacterium | reverse complement strand
TTCGGAGGTGATATAACTGCTGTATCTGACGGGAGCGCCGGAATCGGAAGCGGTTCTTTCCACGCATCGGGCGAGATCATAATCGACGGAGGATATATCCGTGCAAGCGGCAAAGGCGGCGCGGGTATAGGAGCAGGATTTAATTCGGACCAGTCAGGTACGATCACTGTCAACGGAGGGATAATAGAAGCTGTCAGCACCGGCGGTTCCAGGGCCGGACAGGAATTCGGCGGAGGCGCAGGCATCGGCGGCGGCTACGCCCACTCAAGCGGCAATATCATCATTAACGGAGGTAATGTATTCGCCAGCAGTGTTGCAGGTGCGGGAATCGGCGGAGGAGAAGGCGGCTCCGGCGGCACAACGACGATAAACGGCGGCAATATCCTTGCAATATCATGCAATTACGGTTCCGGTATAGGCGGAGGCAAGAACGGCTCCGGCGGCACCGTTAAGATCACCGGAGGGTCGGTAAACGCCCGCGGAGGCGACTTTGATTATAAGCTCATTGATGCCTGGGGAGAGAATCAATCCGTGCAATGGGACTCCGGAACAATTGCCGACATAATTGTTTTTGCCGAGGATTTCCTTGTCGGATACATTGAGAGCGGTAATTACAGCGGCGCAGGGATCGGAGGCGGTTACAGAGGAGAAGGCGGAAATGTCACCATTTCGGGCGGCATCATAACCGCAAAAAGCGGCGATGATGCTGTCGCGATCGGACATGGAGACGGGAAATCGAAGAACGGCACACTTAATCTGGACGGCAGCTTGTGTGTCGAACTTAACGGGAGCCTCGTCCCTGTATCAGACAGAGCCTCAGCCGCAGCATCAGAAGGCGTTGTGATCATCAGCAAATGCGGGCATCCTGAATTCGAATATACTCCTGTAGACGGCACATGCCACTCGGGTGACTGCTTAAACTGCTGCTATCACATTGATAAGGAAGCACATCACATCGAGCACAGGGTCTGCGATGAATGCGGATACCGTGACCTCGGCTACATATACGGCTACTCGGCAAGCATTTCCGGCGATATCGGATTCAACTTTCATATCAAACTTTCCGATGAAGTTCTGGCAAGTGATGAAGCTTATATCAGGATCACCTTTCCTGATGGAAAGACTCAGAAAGTAATGGTAAGCGACATCAGGGATGATTACGTTGAATACGAAGATGATCTCTCGCTTGTACCCCCGGACACATATCATTATTTCACCGTACATCTTCCTGCCAAAAACATGACCGACTTCATCAGTTTTCAGATAATCGACGGCGAATACGCCGGTTCGGTATACAGGATACGCTTTACAGACTATGCCTCAACAGTCGTTTACAGGATTGACCTTCCGGAGAACAGGAAAGCAAAACCTCTGATGGGAGCTCTTCTCACCTACGGTTCGTATGCACAGATGTATTTCGGATACAATACCGGTGATCTTGCTTACGATTCCATATCGGAGAAAGACCGGGCCGTAATCCCGGAAAAGCTAAGTATAGAGCATTCTTCCCCCGTTATCGAGAATCTTCCGGAAGGTGTCTCATTTGAGGGTGCGGGCATGCTGCTCAAATCGGATACGAGACTTGCTCTATACTTTAAGGTCCCCAAGAATACTTCCGTCACATTCAGGTACAAGGGAGAAGAGATCACTCCAGTCAGGTCAGGCAGTTACCTCAAGGTGATCATCCCCGATATCATGGCTTATGAGCTTGGAGATGACTTCACCGTCAATGTGGGAGACGGAAGCGTTACGTACAGTCCGATGAACTACTGTCAGTCAGTCCTCAACGGTAACTATGATGATAAGCTCAAGGATCTGATCAGATCACTCTACGTATACTATCAGGAAGCGTACAAATACCATAACGGCAGTAATTGACAAAATTGGTGGAAGCTAAGGGGTTCGAACCCTTGACCCCTCCCCTGTGAAGGGAGTGCTCTCCCGCTGAGCTAAGCTTCCGTTAATCCACCTACAGATTATAATACTTTCTCAAGATATATGTAAGTCAGATTAGGAGCAACCTCCTCCTTCTTAAAGATCCGGTAGCCCAAAACCTCTACCAGAGCAAGGTTACTGACACTCTTGTTACTGGTAAACGCTACATACCTCTTAACATCAAGAGCCTGTTCGATCTTGTAAAGAAGCTTGGAACCGATTCCCCGGCACCTGTATTCAGGATGAACGATCAGTTTACGGATTATACCGGTCCCGTCCTCAATATAGCCTCTCGCAGAACCGACGATCTTACCGTTATCTACTGCTTTGAGGAAAATACCTTTGTCAAACTCCTCTTTGATTCCGGCATAATCCTGCACCATGGGAGGTATATTAAAATTATTAAGGATCTTTGCTTCGCTCTTAAAGGCCAGATGCTGAAGATCAAGTATTTCCTGAAGATCCTCCAAAGTTGCTCTCTCGTATATCATTAGATCACCTGTATGAACCGTTCTTTGCTTTTTTGGCACTCTTCTCCATATAGAGCTTCTCATCAGCCTGTTCAAGGAGTGCAAAAATATCGACGGTATCAGCGCAGATAAATTCACAAAGACCGGTGCTCATCTCTATGGGGTACGGCTTACCTGCAGCTTCATTATGCTCCCGGGTTATATGATCGATCCTGGTCTTAATTGCCTCTTCGGTTATTTCTGCTCCCACAACAGCAAAAACAACGAACTCATCACCGCCGAGTCTTCCGACAACATCAGTGCTCCTGAATGTATCTGTGAGTATTGCCGCGATCTCTCTGAGTACAAAATCGCCGTCATCGTGACCGAACTTATCATTGACCATCTTGAGGTTATCCATGTCAGCATAGCAAACGATCGCCCGCTTCCCCCTGTTGATCGGGTCGGTAATGGCTTTCTGTGTGAACTCAAGGAAACCTCTTCTGTTATAAAGCCCTGTCAGCTCATCAGATTTGGCCTCTTTGGACAGCAGACTGTTGTCACGCATGAACTGTTCGAGCGAATTCTGAAGTTCACGCTTGACTTTGTCCTGCTCTTCTATCATCAGAAGCGACTTGATGGATACAGACAGCTGATATGCAACAACAGAAACATTCTGAAGATCGTTCATATCAAGTTCATTAACGATAAAGCCATATAGATCATCGCCTACGAACAACGGGAATACGGTCATCGTCAATCTGTGATCCGTCTTAACAAATTCGTGCGAGAACAGCTTCTCAGTCCTTACAAGCTGAAGTTCCTCGGAAGGTGAATGTACGCCGTTCTTGTCGGCATATGCCTTGAGGAGCATCGACTTCGGCATCTTCCAGTTGTCACCTGCAACATGCTTCTGATTGCCCTGGAACATATACATAAAAGACTGACCGAATCCGACTGCATCCAGGCCGTCAAGAAGCATCTTGTAAGGAAGATCCCTTCCATGCGACATAATGAAGATACTGCCGGTCTGCTTATTGACGAGCCTCGAGACACGGTCACGCTTGCTCATGTTGGCACTTATGATATTAAGTCCCTTGAGAGACAAAAGCCTGTAATACTCTGAGATCATGTCATCGAGAGCTATGTTCTTAAGATTATCCTGCGTCGCCAGCACGCCTTCATTCTGCAGCGTCTGAAGAACATTGAACAGCCTCTCCGTATTAACATAAAGCAGTATGTCGGAATTGACCAGCTTGCGGAATGCGCGGTCTACCCTGTCCCTGTGTTCCCCGGTGAGGATGTAGTTGGAATATTGATCACAGAATTCCTCCAGTGTCTTCTTCAAGCCTGAGGTATTCTCATCGTCATTGAACACACCGAAAAGATACTTCTCAAGGGATGTGATAAAAGACTTGTCTCCGCTCCTTATCCTGTCGATGTGAAGTCTTGTCCTCATCTCTTCGACATCAAGCCCTTCACACCCGCAGGAGCTTCTCTGTACAAGGAATGTCTCAACTTCGATCTTATCCGTCTTGCCGCTCTTGATAAAGTCATCTGCTGCAAGAACGGCCTTGTATGTAAGATCTGCGGAACTTGCCTCTACAGTTGTGAGAGGCGGCGTCATGGAGGCTGCAAATATATCATCGTCGAATCCTGACACCAGGATATCCTTGCCGGGAGTATATCCCCTGTCCTCTATAGCCTTGTATCCGCCAAGCGCCATGCTGTCATTGGCAAAGACGATCGCATCAGGCTTGCCGTGGTCTTCCAGCAGCTGATAAACAACGCCGTAGCTGTCCTCGGTAAAGTCACCGTATGCAACCATGGAATCATCGAAATGCAGCCCTTCGCCCGATAATATCTGCTTAAACGCTTCAAGTCTCTCGATAGCATCCCTGTTGGTCTCAGGACCGCTTACATAACAGATATCCTTGGCACCGTGCTTACTTATCAGATGCTTGAGCACGCGCTCAAGGCCGGACTTATTATCAAACATTACAGACGGATAACCCTGCAGATTGGAAGAGAACAGCGATACGATCGGAATACGCGGAAGAGCATCTACAAAGGCCTGCTGTGCCTTCCTGTCCGCCCTGGAACCGATCGTTCCCATGAGCACGTAAAGAATATCCATGTTTTGCTTCGTCGGCAGGTCAAAAACAACATTATACTGATACTCGAATTCAGTACTCTCAAATCTGCCATCCGGCTTACCGATATAGTGTCCCGGGAAGATAAAAAGGTTAGCATCTATCGCCTTCGCCGCAAGATCAGCCCCCTTGCAAGCCTGGCTTGTAAAGTAATTATTGGGATCATCTATCAACAATCCGATGTTAAGCCGTCTACGCATATCAACCTCCCAGTAAAGGAAATGCTATCAGTACAACCTTATGATAACATAATATGCAAATATTTTTTAAAAACAAAAAGTAAACTAATTACTAATGATCACACTCATCAAAAGCGGTTCACAAGCCGCCCGGGCCGATGAACCGCTGATCATGCTAATACACCGCAGCAGGATCCTTATCAGAACTTTACCGTTACGGGAGCGCTCGTAAATGAGCTGAACACAGCTGTGGCACCGTCGATGTAGAACACCTCGGTATTGCCGTCATCAGCTGAATACATATTCTGAAGTTCAGGATATGTATCGAGCATTGCCTGACGTGCTTCTGTCCTGTCATCTTCAACGAGCCTGCCTGACAATCTCAGCCACTCGCCGTTCTTGAAAGCGCATATCTCCACCTTGGGATTAGCGTGTATCTGTCTGGATACATCCTTCACCTTGCCGGTCTGAATGTACAGTTTACCCTCAAATACATTCACCGTACCGAAAGGCCTGACCCTCGGCTGATCTCCCTCAACCGTTGCAAGGTAATAAGTCTGCGCTTCCTTAAGAAAATCAACTACTCGCTGCATCACGATATCCTCCTAATAATTCTGAACAGAAATGTTACCCTACCGGCTCAAAATCCGCTGCGCCATGCTTACAGAGCGGACAAACAAAGTCGTCGGGAAGCTCGTCGCCCTCATAAACGTAGCCGCAGATCTTGCAGACCCAGCCTTTCTTGCCTTCCGTATCCGGCTTCGGCTTAACGTTATTCTGGTAATACGTATATGTCATCGTCTCCTTGTCAGAGAGGACCCTTGCCTCTGTGACAGAGCAGATAAACATGCCGTGAGTATCAAGATCCACGTAATCCTCCACCTTCAGCGACATAAACGAATTGATGTATTTGGGCAGGAATATCAACCCGTTGTCAGAACGGAGGATGTTCTCGCACCCTTCGAATTTATCGGCGTTACGCCCGCTTCTGAATCCGAAATCCTCAAAGACCCTGAAAGGAGCCTCGACGGACAGGCAGTTGACATTCATCACGCCTGTCTGCTTAATGACATGGTGGGAATAATTCTGCTTGTTGATGGTAACCGCGATCCTGTTCGGCGTGTTGGTAACCTGAGTTACGGTGTTTACTATAAGGCCGTTATCCTTTTTGCCGTCATTTGAAGTGACAACATAGAGACCGTATCCGATGTTGAACAGTGCGGACAGATCATTCTTGTTTGCCGTGTCCTCTTTCTGTGCAAGGTAATCCTGACACAGCTCCCTGGCAAGAGCGTCGAGCTGTGCTTTGGAATCATCATTAAGAGCTGACATGATCTTAACGTTATTCTCCGCATAAGTGATGTTCTTTGAGTTCTCAAGCATTGACTTCATCGTCTTCAGCGCCATCGGTGCCCACGAACCGTTCTCAATGAATGCTACAGTCTTATTCCTGAAGCCGCGCTCAGTCAAATGATCAATAAACTGGCGCATAAACGGGAAAATATCGGCATTGTAGGTCGTGGTAGCAAGAACGATACGGCCGTATCTGAAAGCATCCTCAACGCACTCGGCCATGTCTTCCCTTGCCAGATCGTTCACAACAACTTTGGGACAGCCGTTATTGCGCAGCTTATCTGCAAGGATCTCAACCGCGGTCTTCGTATGTCCGTAAACAGATGTGTAGAATATCGCTATACCTTCAGTCTCGACTCCGTATGATGACCATGTATCGTAGAGGTTCAGATAAGGAGCAAGGTCACCTGTCAGGACCGGTCCGTGAAGAGGACATATCGTTGCGATATCAAGTCCTGCCGCCTTCTTGAGAACAGACTGCACCTGCGCTCCATACTTGCCGACAATACCGATGTAGTAACGGCGGGCTTCACACGCCCACTCCTCCTCAACATCCAAAGCACCGAACTTACCGAAGCCGTCAGCAGAGAAAAGGACCTTATCCTTGCTGTCATAAGTCATTATGACCTCAGGCCAGTGAACCATAGGAGCCGCCACAAAGCTCAACGTATGCGTTCCAAGCTCCAGAGTATCACCTTCACCCACAATGATCCGTCTGTCCTCGAATTCCGTTCCGAAGAAATTCTTCATCATCGTAAAAGCCTTTGCGGATGATACGATCACAGCACAGGGATAATTCTTCATGAAATTCATGATATTTGCCGAATGATCAGGCTCCATATGCTGAACCACGAGATAATCGGGCTTCCTGCCGTCAAGAGCCTTGTCAAGATTATCGAGCCACTCGTGAGTGAAGTTCCTGTCTACTGTGTCCATTACAGCTATCTTCTTATCGGCAATGACATATGAGTTATATGCCATGCCGTTGGGAACGGTATACTGGCCCTCAAAAAGATCGATACTATGATCATTCACACCTATATATTTGATGTCATTGCTGATAAACATAACAATACCTCCTGACAAATAATGATATATCCAGATTATACAGTAAGACGGCTGAATGTAACAGACAAACAAAAACAGGGGCGAACCCCTGTCAGTACCGATTTGGTGAGCCACGGGGGACTCGAACCTCCGACCCACAGCTTAGAAGGCTGTTGCTCTATCCAGCTGAGCTAGTGACCCATATGTGGAGCGGGTGATGGGAATCGAACCCACGTGGTCAGCTTGGAAGGCTGAAGTTCTACCATTGAACTACACCCGCTTATAAAGCGTTGCATCACTGCAACGCTAAATAATATTACACTATTGTTCCCGAATTGTCCACAATAAATTCAAACTAATTTATCACGGAGCCGTTGCCTTAAGATAAGAACCGGACACATAGTACCCGTCCTGCGTCTTATACCATCCGTCAGATGTGGAAGCAACAACAGTTACAGCCTGTCCGCGGATAAGAGTTCCCGCGATCTCGTAATTCTTACCGGGTCCCTTCCTGACTCTGAGGAAATTACCTGCAGACACCGAAGAATAAAGAGTTACGGGACTTGTAAGCTCGTTCTCATTCCATGTAACATTGATAGTCTCCGTTGTAGCAAGAGGACCGGAATATACCGGAAGTGTCGTCACCTCCGTGGTAGGTGTTGTTACGGTTGCTATTGTCGTAGAAGTCGTAGGAATAGTAGAAGCTTCCGATGTCTCTGCAGTCTTCTTGCTGCACGCTGACACCGCGATCAGCATGGAGCAGATCAAAGCTGCCGGAATCATGGTTTTTATACTAAAAGATCTCATCCTGAGCCACCTCCGATTAGCATAATTCTCATTTATACGTTAATTATCTCACAATTCTTTTGTAATTTTTATGTAAATTGTGTGACATTAAAGGCAATTTATCTGCTTTGCGGGTGTAACAGATAGAACGTCTCATGATCCCTGAACTTCCCGTTAATGTTCATATACGAGTACCTCGTCCCCTCATGGACAAACCCGCACCGCCTGATCAGATTGATGCTTCTCGTATTCTCCGGCAGTATAAATGCCTCAATGCGGTGAAGGTGCATCACCTCGAAAGCCATTGCGCAAACACCCGATACAGCTTCGGTCATGATCCCCTGCCCCGTCGCGTCCTTATCAAGATGGTATCCGAGCTGCGCCAGCATCATCCCGCCCCTCGCTATGTTGAACAGAGATACTCTCCCGAGAACCCGCGAATTATCATTCCTGTCCGTGATCCAGAGAGGAACGATACGCCCTTTCCTGTAGTCGGTCATATCGGCAATCAGGAACTGTCTCTGCGCATTCAGCGTGAAATAAGAATCCGGCTGCGGCTGAGAGAATTCCTTATGGAATTCCCTGTTGCGCACTATATAATCGCATACCTTCTGAGCGGCGCTCTTACGGTATACCGACAGCCTCAGCCTGTCCGTCTCCATAGCGAACAGTTCATCACTGTATCTGAAGGGCGCAGGACTAAATTCCATCAGAGCTTATTGCGCTGGATCTTGCCGCTTGTCGTCTTAGGCAGTTCATCCTTGAAGACGACGATCCTCGGGTATTTGTAAGGAGCTGTATGGATCTTCACATAGTTCTGGATCTCTTTCTTAAGTTCCTCAGTACCCTCTGTACCCGGAACAAGAACTATAGACGCCTTAACAACCTGGCCCCTGACTTCATCGGGAGCCGCCGAGACACCGCACTCCAATACGTAAGGAAGCTCCATGATAACGCTCTCGATCTCGAAGGGGCCGATACGGTAACCGGATGACTTGATAACGTCGTCAACTCTTCCTACATACCAGTAGAAACCGTCCTGGTCACGCCATGCGGTATCACCTGTGTGATACCACCCGTCATGCCATGTCTCCTTGGTCTTCTCCTCGTCGTGATAATAACCGACTGCAAGACCGCAGGGCAGGCCGTTCTTAATGTTGATAACGATCTCGCCTGTCTCGCCGACGGGAACGGAATTACCGTCGGGATCCACTATGTCAACGTCATAAATAGGAGCAGGCTTGCCCATGGAACCGATCTTATGGTCAGCACCTCTCATATTTCCGATTATCATCGTGCTCTCGGTCTGACCGAATCCTTCCAGGATCTGAAGGCCCGTTGCCTTCTCGAACTGGCGGTAGACCTCAGGATTCAATGCCTCACCTGCCGTTGTCATGTGCTTAACGGAAGAGAAATCATACTTGGAGATATCCTGCTTGATCATCATACGCAGCATCGTCGGGGGCGCACAGAATGTCGTGATGTGATACTTGGCAAACATGGGAAGGATATCTGCTGCATCGAACCTGTCGAAATCATATACGAACGTAGCAGCCTCTGCGAGCCACTGTCCGTAGAGCTTGCCCCACATCGCTTTCGCCCAGCCTGTATCGGAGATCGTGAAGTGAAGTCCTTCAGGATCTACGCAGTGCCAGTACTTGGCCGTATGGAAGTGACCCAGAGGGTACTTATATGTATGCATTGCGATCTTGGGATAGCCGGATGTGCCTGATGTGAAATACATCAGCATCAGATCGTCTCCTCCCGGTGAATCGGGTGTTCTCTCGAACTTGCTGCTGTAGAGCACATATTCGTAGTCGAACGTTCTCCAGCCTTCCCTCTCCCCGTTGACGATTATCTTATGCTTGAGCGTAGGATTCTTTGCTGCAGCAAGCTCAGCCTGATGAGCAGTATCGCCGTCGGCCGTACAGAGGATGGCACTGACACCGGCAGATCTGAACCTGTAATCAAAGTCATGCTCAAGAAGCTGGTTGGTGGCAGGGATAGCTATCGCACCGAGCTTGTTAAGGGCGATCATGGCGAACCAGAACTGGTAGTGGCGCTTCAGAACCAGCATTACCCTGTCGCCCTTCCTGATCCCGAGTGACTTGAAGTAATTGGCGCACTGATTCGATGCCTTCTTGATATCGGTGAAGGTGAACCTTCTCTCCGTCTTATCCTGCGAGACATGGAGCATTGCAAGCTTATCGGGCTCCCTGTCTGCCAGCGCATCCACAAGATCGAAGGCAAAGTTGAACTTCTCTGTATTCTTGAAGCTCATCTTGACGGGTGTACCGTTCTCATTGAACTTGACGTCAATATACTTCTTGTAGATCCTGGGCTTCTGTTCGATCTCATTCTCCTTGATGCCGAGGATCTTCGCAGCAGACTTATTGTCGAAGCTGGGCTCACCTGCAGCATTGAGGACAAATGCGTAGAATATGCAGTCCTTGCCGTTGGTTGCTATCATGCCGTGAGGCATGTCGCTGTTGAAGTAGATCGTATCACCGGGGCCTAAGATCTCCCTGTGGTCACCGACCTGAACAATGAGGTTGCCTTCGATAACGAGGTCACACTCCTGACCTTCGTGAGTGGTAAGCTCTATGGGTTTATTCTGGGCCTCCTCACTGTACTGGCTCCTAACAAACAGAGGCTCACATATCCTGTTCTTGAATGCATAAGCCATATTGAAATATGTCATTCCGTGAGCTCTGGCTATCTCCTGGCCTCTGCCGTAACGCGTCACCGTATAGGTATCAAGCGTAGGCGAGATACCTTCGATGATATCGGTAACATTAACCTTAAATGCAGTTGCACAGCGGTAGATGAATGCAAAGTTGAGATCGACTTCGCCCGTCTCGCACTTTCTGTATTCCTCGGGAGAGACGTCAGTCTTCTGAGCCATCTCTTCAATAGTAAGCCCGAGTATCTCACGGAGATCCTTGATCCTCCCGGCCATCTGTTTGATCTTAAGATCCAGATTCTCTCTTACGTTGTTCATAATCAGTACTCCTTTGCTTCCCAGGGACAAATAAAAACTCGTCCCAAAGTTTAAACCTTTGAGACGAGTGTTGATATCTTATACACCCGCGGTACCACTCAAATTGCGTTGCCGCCACTTATCGGGATCTATCAATCCCTATGCACTTACGTAGCAGTCACGGAGAGGTTCTACTCGGGTTATCCCTTTCTTCCTCCCGGCTCGGAAGCTACATGTACTCTACTGCATGCCGGGGACTCTCATCAAATATCCCCTTCTCTGTATGGCCGCTCAATAAAGCAAACTCTTCGTCAAAGCCTTTATACGCGGTAGTATATCACTACCTGAAAATATTGCAAGGGCAAAGTACAGATAATGCCTCTCTGAGATCCGTACCGCATAAAGCGTAATCATTGTTGCGGGTCCGGGAACCGGATATCAGAAAGGCATTATGAGCGTTATGGTGGCTCACTGGAGGTTCGAACTCCAGACCCCTTGATTAAAAGTCAAGTGCTCTACCGACTGAGCTAGTGAACCGTAATGGCTGGGGTGGCAGGATTTGAACCTACGAGTGCGGGAGTCAAAGACCCGTGCCTTACCGCTTGGCTACACCCCAGTGACTTGAAGTCGTTAGGCTGTTATTTTTAAAAAAGTGGGGTGGGATCTGGGATTCGAACCCAGGATATCTGGTGCCACAAACCAGCGCTCTAGACCGACTGAACTAATCCCACCATATTGGATAAAGCACATGCCAACCCTTGGTTGCCAAAGTATTTTATCTTTTAGTGAGTAATAAGTCAATAATCAACTTTAATTTGGAAGAATGTAGGAATATAATAATTAACTGACTATGTTATACGAGGTGAATTATGGACAAAGCATATATAACGTTGCCTAAGGGCTTCAGAGCAAACGGCGTATCGGCGGGTATGAAGTGCAGCGATCCTGCCAATATCAACAAAGATGACCCCAAATCTTCTTACCTCGACGTAAATCTTATCGTCTCAGACTTTCCTGCAGATGTTGCAGGCGTCTATACATCGAATCTTGTCAAAGGTCATTCCCTTACGAGGTCAATAGACATTATCAGAAGCGGCAGACAGGTACGCGGCATCACAGTAAACAGCAAGGTAGCCAATGCCTGCGTCGGGAAGATCGGAGTATCGGATGCCGATACGATCGCTTCAGCCGTATCTGAACGGCTTGGCTGTGACAAGGACGAAGTTCTTACGGCTTCGACAGGCGTTATCGGGACAAGGCTTCCACTTGACAAGATACTTCCCGTCATCCCCGGACTTGTTGAAGGTCTCGACAGCAGCGAGGAAGCAGCTCACAATGCAGAATATGCCATGATGACAACGGATACTGTCCCAAAGGAGGTTGCTGCAACCATCACTCTTAAGGACGGCAAGGAGATAACGATAGCGGGCATCGCCAAGGGATCGGGAATGATCCACCCCAACCTTGCGACTATGATCTCCGTCTTCACCACAGATGCAAAGGCCGGCAGGGATGTCCTCGACAAGGCTTTGCGCAAGGCAGTTGCCCACACATTCAACCGTGTCAGCGTAGACGGCGATACTTCGGTATGCGATTCTGTCATCATATTCGCCAACGGGGCATCAGGATGCGGTGAGATTACATTGGATTCAGATGATTACGAGATATTCGAGGAGGCACTTACAGGGTTGTCCGAAGATCTGGCGAGAATGATCGCTTCAGACGGCGAAGGGGCCACAAAATTCGTTGAGATCACGGTCGAAGGAGCTGCAAGTGCCGAAGATGCCAAGCTCGTCGTAACTTCAGTAGCAAGATCTCCTCTTGTCAAGACAATGATCTTCGGTGAAGATGCAAATTTCGGAAGGATAATTACTGCTGCCGGTTACAGCGGAGCAAGATTTGACCCTGATAAGATCGATATCAGGCTTTGCGGACTGCTTACATGCGAGAACGGAGCATCTCTTGATTTCGATGAGGAGCTGGCCAAAAAGCTCCTGGCCGAGCACGACCTTAAGATAGACATAATCCTGCATGAGGGAAGCTTCTCCGACAGGATGTACACCTGTGATTTCTCTTATGATTATGTAAAGATCAACGGAAGCTACAGATCCTAGATCTTGAGGTCAGCCGAATCGAGGATAATGGTAAAAGGGCCGTTATTTACCAGGCTCACGATCATGTGCGCACCGAATTCTCCGGTCTCCACCACCTCAATCTCTTCTCTGAGCCTTCCGACAGTATAATCAAAAAGGCTGCACGCCTCATCCGGCGGCGCGGCATTGATGAAGTTCGGCCTGTTGCCCCTGCGGCAGTCCGCGTATAAAGTAAACTGGGATATCATGAGAAGCTGACCGCCCACATCCTTGATCGACAGATTGATCTTGCCGTTCTCATCTTTGAATATGCGGAGCTGTGTGAGCTTACTGATCATCTTGTCGGCAACGGCTTTGTTATCGCCTGCACCGATCCCTGTAAGCACAAGAAAGCCCTTGTCTATCCTTCCGACAGTCTTGCCTTCAACATCGACCGATGCATTATCAACAACCTGTATTACGAATCTCATTTGGCATTGAACCCCTTCTCATTATCCTGGAGCTCATATACATACCAGGAACCGTTGCTCTCATAGGCAAGCGCATATATCTCCGTATACCTGTTGGTTCCGTCCACATCGAAATACACCTTGATGTGCTCAATATGCATGGTCGTTATCTGATCCTCCGGTATGCCTGTAATGATCGAGATGCTGGCTCTGTAGCTGTCGGCATCCTTGTACCCGCCCTCTTTGCTGAGGTCGTTGAAATTCATATACTGCGTTCCGAGGAATCTGCCTTCACTGCCCACAGACTTACGGTATTGTTCAAAGAGATCTATATTCAGCTCGTTCGAGTTCGCGATTACGCTCTCAGGGAAACATTTCTCGAACAGATCGCGGTCATTATTAAAGATCGACTCGATAAAACCTCTGACCACAAAATCGGAAGCCGTATTGAGCACCTCGCCAGTTACGGGAGCATCAATATCACCCCCGGTTACCTTATTCGTATTACATCCGGTCATCATCACGGACATTATCCCTGCCATAATGAGAGCAAAAATCTTCCTGAACATTCAGATTATCCTCCTATCCGTTAAGTATCTTATCAACCTTATCCAGGTATTCCTTGATCTTCCCTTCATATCCTATCACAGTCGGTTCGTAATACTTGCGTCCGACCGTCTTATCGGTCATATACTGCTGCTTGACCACATGTCCCGGGAAATCGTGCGCATATTTATAACCCACACCGTAGCCCAGATCCTTCATTCCGCCGGCAGGCGCATTGCGCAGGTGCATGGGCACAACTCCGGTATCAGTATTCTCCACATCGGAAAGTGCTTTGTCTATCGCCAGATAAGCCGCATTCGACTTGGGAGAGGAAGCAACTGTAATACAAGCTTCAGCCAGCGGGATCCTTGCCTCAGGCATGCCTACCGCTATTGCTGTCTGGAATGCCGCAACGGCAATGAGGAGGGCATTCGGATTCGCAAGTCCCACATCCTCTGCCGCACAAATCATGATCCTCCTTGCCAGGAACTCGATAGGTTCTCCCGCCTTGAGTGCCCTCGCAAGATACAGTATGGCGGCATCCGGATCCGACCCCCTCATTGACTTGATCATGGCACTTATATTGTCATAATGATTCTCCCCATCCTTATCGAAAGCTACAAGCCTGTTCTGCATGCAGTCTGAGACGACCTCATCCGTGATCCTGACGGTTCCCTTGCTGTCAGGAGCCGTGGTTATTACGGCAAGTTCCAGCGCTTTAAGAGCGTTACGTGCATCTCCGTTACTGTTATAAGCGATCTTCGATACTGTCTCGTCAGATATATCGACTTCCGTATCACCGTAGCCTCTCTCGCAGTCACTCAGAGCCATCTTGATGATAGCTTCGATATTCTCCTGAGTCAGAGGCTTGAGCTGAAGGACCGTAGACCTTGATATAAGAGCCTTGTTAACTTCGAAGAAAGGATTCTCCGTAGTTGCACCTATCAGGATAATAGTTCCGTTCTCCACATACGGAAGAAGGCTGTCCTGCTGGAGCTTATTGAACCTGTGGATCTCGTCAATGAACAGGACCGTTCTCTTACCTTCATTCAGGATCGGATTCTCCGCATCGGATATAACTCTCTTTATATCAGTCACGCCCGCCGTAACCGCATTGATCTGTTCGAACCTTGAACTTGAAGTAAGCGCGATAACCTTGGCAAGTGCGGTCTTGCCGACGCCCGGCGGCCCAAAAAGAATAATTGAGGACAGACGGTCTGCCTCAATCATTCTTCTCAACATCTTACCTTTGCCTATTATGTGTTCCTGACCTATATATTCGTCGAGATTCCTCGGGCTCATCCTGTAGGCCAGCGGCTTGCTGTTATCGATAAAATCTGTCATTACTTAAGATCAGGATAGATCGGATACTTTGCAGTAAGTGCGGCAACCTTTGCCAATACCTCTTCCTTCTTGTTCTCATAATCGAAGATACATGCGGCGATCGCATCGGCGATAACGATCATGTCATCCTCATTCATTCCTCTTGCAGTAACTGCCGCAGTACCGATCCTTACGCCTGATGTGACGAAAGGCTTCTCGGGATCGAAAGGAATAGTATTCTTATTTGCAGTGATATTGCAGTCATCGAGCCTTAACTGGAGTTCCTTGCCCGTAATGCCTGTCCCTCTGAGGTCGATGAGCATGAGGTGATTATCAGTACCGCCTGATACGAGATTGATCCCTCTTGCAAGAAGCGCCTCGGAAAGAGCCTTTGCATTCTTTACGATGCCGTTGGCATACTCCCTGAACTCAGGAGACAATGCTTCCTTGAAAGCAACTGCCTTGGCGGCAATGATATGCATAAGAGGGCCGCCCTGCTGTCCGGGGAATACCGCGGAATTGATCTTCTTGGCAAGCTCCTCATCATTGCACATGATGACACCGCCGCGGGGACCTCTTAATGTCTTGTGAGTTGTTGTCGTAGTGATATCGGCAACGGGAACGGGGTTGGGATGCAGGCCGGCAGCAACAAGTCCTGCAATGTGAGCCATATCCACGAACAGATAAGCTCCAACCTCATCTGCGATCTCACGGAACTTCTTGAAATCGATGATCCTGGGATATGCCGAAGCACCGGCAACAATAACCTTAGGCTTGCACTCGAGTGCCTTAGCCCTTACGGCCTCATAATCGATCATCTGTGTCTCGGGATCCACCTGATAGAACTCGGACTTGTATGTTCTTCCTGATACATTGAGCTTCATACCGTGTGTAAGGTGACCGCCGTGCGACAGATCCATTCCGAGGATCGTATCGCCCGGTTCGAGGATCGCAAAGTAAACGGCAGTGTTGGCCTGTGCGCCTGAGTGAGGCTGAACATTAGCAAACTTCGCACCGAAGAGCTGCTTGAGTCTGTCGATCGCGAGCTGCTCCACGATATCTACATACTCACATCCGCCGTAATACCTCTTACCGGGATATCCTTCCGCATATTTATTCGTAAGAACCGAACCTGCTGCCTCGAGAACCGCTTCTGATACAATATTCTCGGACGCAATGAGCTCGATCTTGTCACGCTGTCTTCTTAACTCCTGTGATATCGCAGAGAACACTTCAGGGTCTTCTGCTCTGATATGATCATACATAAAACACGCCTCCAATAAAAAATCACTGATTAAGTTTACTTTATTTATATTTATTAGTAAAGCGCAAAATGTTAATAAATATTAATGGTCTCAGTTATTGGGAACATCAACGGGGACGCCCTGCATCTCTCCCCTTGGGCCGAGCTTCCTCGGGATTATGATGTGCCCGGTCACTTCGCCGAATACATCGATGATATCCTGCTCATTGATCTGGAAGGAGAAATTAACCGTGTTGTCATTGGATGCGAATATCTGGTTCACATAATGGTGCTCGGCATTCACGACCGGTTCGGAGACAGGCGTAAGGAAATACTTCTTCCAGGTAAGATAATCAAAATTATCGATGGGACCCTTCAGCTGAAGCAGCCTTCTCATTGTACCGTTGATCATCTTGGTACGCCAGTTACTGTCTACAACAATGACCGGAAAGGGGACGCTCTCTACAAGAAGATCATTCTCATGCTGCGCATTGGCAAGTGATGTAATATCATGAGCAAAGCCTACCGTCCCAACAACATCACCGAATTCATTCGTAACAGGCGATTTGTACGTGGCAAGCTTCATCATCCCGTCAGGTGCGGAAATCGTCTCATCGAACTTCAGCGTTCTCTGCTCCTTGAGTACCAGCTCCTCTGTCTCTTTGTTCAGAAGGCTGTCATTAACATGCTCTTCCCTGTCCACATTCCAGATGTCAAAGTAATCCTTGCCTTCGCATTCATCTTTGCTCTTACGTACAAGATCAGAGAATGACCGGTTGACATTGAAATACCTCCCGTGAACATCCTTGCACCATGACAATTCCGGGATGGAATCGATCATCGTGCCGTAAAGATTCTTATAGAACCAGGCAATATGCGCATCCCTTATACTGTAGATCAGCTTCCTGAATCTTGATTTGATGATTATGGCATTCTCTCCGGCCGGCCAGATATCATCGAGATAATCACATCTGTTCTCAGCCTGCCTGGAATCGCCCACAAATACTGAATAAAGCCTTGCGCCCTTGCTTGAAGCACCCTTGAAGGCAAGAGCCTCGTCAACACTCTCGGAAAGCAGGATGCAATAACCCACCGCATCATCGAACATGCCGCAGAACCGGATACTGACATCACCGCCAAGAGTTACCGTCTTAAGAACATCTTCAATACCAGTTCCTGCAAGATTACAAAAAACATTGATAATCAGCTTGTCCATTCTCACACCGCCATCACACAAATCTCGTAACAGTATATCAAATCAGATCGTAATTGTCTCGACATCTTTGAGACCGTCTTCGACCATTTGTGCAATATCAAGGTTCTTCTCGGCCTCCGCCACATCCTTTGCGGAAGGATGCGTCTTAGGATGCTTGGCAACAAATATAGTACAGCAGTCCTCATAAGGAAGGATCGAAGTCTCAAAGGCACCTATCCTCCGTGAGATATCGCAGGTATCCTGCTTATCCATACCGATAAGCGGCCTTAAGACAGGCATCTTAACTACTTCGTTGGTAACATTTATGGCCTCGAGCGTCTGACTTGCCACCTGTCCGAGGCTCTCGCCCGTGATAAGGCACTTGCAGTTATTCTGCTGAGCCAGCCTCTCGGCTATCTGGAGCATAACACGCCTCATCGTTATCGTGATCATGTCCTGCGGACTGTTCTTGAGCATATCGAGCTGTATCTGCGTAAAGTTCACAACGTGGAGCTTAAGCGTTCCTGAGAACCTCGACACGATCCTTGCAAGCTCGATGACCTTGTCCTTGGCCTGTTCGCTTGTGTAAGGATGAGAATGGAAATACACACATTCAAGAGGCATGCCGCGGCTTGCCATCATATAGCCTGCCACAGGGCTGTCGATACCGCCCGACAGGAGCAGCATGCCTTTGCCGGCAGTTCCTACGGGAAGTCCTCTGTGCGCCATGATCTTGCCGGAATATACATAATTGAAATCCCTTACCTCCACATTGAATATGAAGTCGGGATCCTTCATCTTGACGCAAAGATCAGGGAACGCCTCCAGGATATCGCCTCCTATCTCGGCCGAGATCTCCTGTGAATCCATGGGGTAATTCTTGTTGCCTCTCCGCGTCTCAACCTTAAAAGACTTATACTCGGGATGTTCGCCAAGCAGCTCCCTGACATATTTGACGGATTCTGTCCTGATGGAGTCAAAATCGCCTTCGAACTTGACGGCAAAGCTGACAGACACTATACCGAACACCTGTGTCACGGCATTCATGATGTCATAAGCCGCCTTGCTGTCGGCAAAATTCGGGGTATCCGGATCCTTGGCCTCGATCCAGATCCTGCTCTGGCTCTGATAGATATCGAGCTTGCCGAATCCTCTCAGACGCCACTTGAGATTATGCTTAAGCTGCGTCTCAAAATTACCCCTGTTAAGGCCTTTAAGGGTTACTTCACCCATTCTTGCAAGAATTACATTACTCATAATAAAACTCCGGTTATCGTTTATTGAACAAGAAAACGGTCGTAGATGTCATCAACTGCTCTGATGAATTCTTCCGCCTCATCCATTGTACTGAACCTGGAGAAAGACAATCTAACCGCATTTGCCGCCAGTTTACGGTCTATCCCGCACTCAAGGAGAACATAGCTTACTTTCTTTGCCTTGGATGAGCAGGCTGATACCGTGGATACAAATATATCATAAATCTCAAGACAGTGTAACATCGTCTCTGATTCGAACCTGTCGAAAGAGCAGTTCAGCACAAAAGGGAGTCCGTCTTCAGGAGACAGGA
>CADBNJ010000023.1 GCA_902795955.1 Oscillospiraceae bacterium | reverse complement strand
CGGGTTCGCCGGACGCCTCACATTCGTCCGCCGTCAAAGGTTTTCCGGGTGCCCGCGGCAAAGTCAGAGGAACCGTCAGAGTGGTCACAAATGTCGATGACATCGGTTCTATTCATGATGGCGAGATATTGGTTACCGTAGCCACCAACATAGGCTGGACGCTTGTATTCCCGCGCGTATCAGCCGTCGTAACAGACATAGGCGCGCCGCTGTCGCATGCTGCGATAGTCGCAAGGGAATTCGGCATCCCTGCAGTAGTCGGATGCGGCAATGCAACTTCAGTGCTCAAGACAGGCGACATCGTGGAAGTTGACGGCGCCGCAGGAACGGTGACAAAGATAAGCTAGATCAAGCCAGGATCTCGTCTATCGACCTGGCGAGCTGATCCGCACAGGAAGTATTCTTGTAGCCGCAGATATTGCCCCTCAGGATATCAGCGGCCTCCTTGGCATCCCTGCCCTCCAGCAGCCTTCCGATAGCCTTGAGGTTGCCGTTGCAGCCGCCTAAGAACGCCAGGTTGTGGATCTTATTCTCCTCATCGAGGTCGTAATCGATCTGCATTGAGCAGACTCCCTTGGGGTGATATGTGTAATGAGTCATTGTCTGTATCTCCTTGTGTGTCCTTTACAGCGATGATTATATCAGATGATCCGGATGCGGTCATTTATTAAGACCGCCAAAGAACTCATCCAGCGCCTGCCTTACTTCCTTGTAATTATTCGGATACTTCATATACCCGTGTGCGCTGATATTATCCTCGTCATTGATCCAGACGCTCAGAGTGAAGCTCCTGCCGTCGAGAACGCGCTTATCGACCTTGTCAAAGCCGTCCCATTTGGACACCTCGTACGTATTAAGTATGCCTATGAGTTCTTCAACCTTGGACTCTTCGACAGGGAAATCATGACATTCATCAGGATCTATATTAACCGGCTTGATATTAGCTATGTAACCGTCATCCGTCTTCCTCAGCACATAATGCACATAGCCGTGGATCATGTTATTCTCATTCACCGACAGCTCGAAAGACTTGATGCCGGTAATCTTCTTACCGCTTCCGCCTGCGCACGCGAATATACCGAATCCCATTAATACCACCCCCAGTAACACCAATATCTTCCTCATCATACTCTCCTTTGCCGTTCCTCACTTCTTCCACGGCCTGACCTTACCGGTCCATCCCTTGTCGCGCCAATACTTAAAATCAGTATACTCCGGATCGGCCTTCCCGAGACTTGTCTGCATCATCCTGCAAATGAGAAATTTGGCCTTGACCGCGATCCCCGTGTGAGCCGGCCTGCCGTAGTCCGTCATCAGGCACTTGTGTGACAGGCCGCGAAGCTTTGCTGTCATTTTATCACGCTTTGCCCCGGGTATGTTATCCCATTTGACATCACTCATGAGCTTGAACGAGCATGTCTTGACCGAACTGATACCCCACCAGGACAGACTGTCCCTGATGTCCCTCATCGCCGACTTGGCTCCCGAACCGAGACACTGCGAGATTATGACCGCCCTCTTGCCGAACATCTCCTCCGCCGGCCGGTGCGGCATCCACCTGTACCCCAGATGATCAAGCATCGCCTTCATCGCCCCGGTCGCATGGAAAACATAAGCAGGCGTCGTAAATACCAGCAGGTCGGCGCCGAGCATCGCCCTCTCTATCCTCTGTATGTATTCAGCGTCCTTGCACATGTGCTCATCCTTCAGAAAGCAGGTCTTGCACCCCGCACAGAACGAAGGACAATCCCGCGGCAGATAGAATTCGGTGATCTCCGCCTTGTCCCTCAGCTCCTGCAGAAATATCTCTTTGAGCCTGTATGTTACTCCCTTAACCTCTGTGCCGTTAATGACCGTTATTCTCATCTGACAGACCTCCCGTAAATCTTGTTAAATTGCCTGATGTGCTTCTCCAGCGTACCTTCCGCCCATTCCTGCCTGTCCGGTTCCCTGTCACAAACAGTAAGAAGAAGATATATCGGAGCATAGAAATGAAGCGTCATTGTCCCTATGTCGTCAGTTGCCAGGATACCCTGTGCCACAAGCAATCCAAGCAGCATTCCCTGATATGATAGAGGATCATCGATATATTGTTTCGAATAGACCGCCGCCAATTCTTTATCATGAAATTGTTCGATCGTCAGCATCTTCCTGAACCGCCGCGTATAATCATCGTGCAGATAATACTCAAAAAAACTGATCCCCATCTTCACAAGCCGGTCCTCATCAATATTCTTATACACGTCTGCATCCGCCCCGGCATCGACGCCGGATATATTGAGCGCCCCCGCCTGCGCGATGAACCGGTTATTCATCTCCTCAATGATCGCATCAAATATCGCCTGCTTGCTCTTGTAATGCTTATACAGCGAAGGCGCCTTGATCCCTACCCTCTGCGCTATATCCCCAACGAAAACATTCGCATACCCCTTCTCCGAGAACAGCGTAAGCGCTTCGTCAAGTATCCTCTGCTTGGTGGCTTTGGTATCCATGTGTAAACCTCCTGCCGAAGCTCGGCTAATTACGATTAGCCACATTATAGGCTAATTCTGATTAGCTGTCAAGTGCGCTGCTGTCATTGCCGGAGCATTGCCTGTCCGGGCACCGGCACAGCCGCCATAGCAGGCATGTGCCAATTGCAGATGCAGTTCACACTATGGTAGAATGTTGCGGTATATTTGTCGTGAGGAGTTATGTTATGTGGTATGTAGTCTTTGGCGGAATTCTGATCTTCGCAGGTTTTTATCTGATCATCAAGTGCTTGATCCAGCGCAGGAAAGGCATCCGTCTGGATGCGATGCTCATTGGGTTCCGGGAAGAACGGGGTACAAACTATCCGTTGTTCAGGTTCACTTATGAAGGCGAGGAGATCGTAATCACCGGCGGTGTTCCTGCAGAACCCGGTAAATTCAAGTATCAGGAAGGCGATACGGTAGAGGTTGTCTTCAATCCTTCAAACCGCAAGTTCGTTGATATCGCAGGTTCTCCGACTGAGATCCTGTACGGCATCGCCTCGATCGTTCTGGGCGCTGTTCTTGCCTTTGCACAGCTTAAAAAGATGGGAGTGCTGTAAATATTACTTAGATACGCACCTATCAAGATCACCACAGGTTATCACTTGTGGTGATCTTTTATTCTTCTGCGGAATACGTGGGATTATCCGGCCGGAATGACACCCAAAAGGGGCACCCCGGGTGTTCCTTTT
>CADBNJ010000022.1 GCA_902795955.1 Oscillospiraceae bacterium | reverse complement strand
GCCTTCATGTCCTCATAGCTTACGCGGAACCTGGCCTTGCCGCGCGTCCCGCTCACAAGATACCTCACGCACTCCTGCGCGTAATGATCGATCGCCTTCAGGCTCCTGTCGGTGTTGATAACAGGGAAATACCACTTGCTCCATGTCAGCTCGTTGTCGCTCATCTCATCAGCCCGGTGTTCGAAAAGCTTGCTGTTGAATATCCTGATGAATGCCGAAGCGCCTCTTGCGGGAAGCTCCCCTTTACGGGCCGTCCAGCGCATCAAAGAACGCATCTTGCGGCGCATCTTTGCCTTGATCTTGAGTACAGAAGCGGGGGCTATGTCTATCACGCCGGCGCGGTAGCAGAAACCGAGGAACACCCAGCCTTCACCGGGAGTACTGTAAGACTCCTTGTCCGGATTGACCGTAAGCCCCCGGGAGGCAAGATATTCTCTGACATATGAAGCATGTCTGCGGACCTCCTCTTCAGTCTTTCCGAGGATCAATATGTCATCCGAATACCTGGCATAAGGTATGCCCCGCTCATAAAAATACCTGTCCAATCCGCGCAGATACAGATTGGCAAAAAACGAAGCCTGAGGGGTGCCTGCCATGATCCCTTTGTTCTCGGTAATTACGGTATCGCCGTCTATTACGCGTTCCTCCTCCAGGAGGTCTCTCAGGAAGCCGAACAGCACCGGATCGTCACTCATCACATGTTCCAGTTCCGGGATAAGTGCATTCACCGGAATTGAATTAAAGTAATTGCTTATGTCGACCTTATACGAATACATCCGGTCAACGCCTTCAAGGCCCGTCAGATAGCGCAGCGCATCCTTAACCGTCCTCCCCGGCCTGAATGAATACAGATTCGGGCAGAACAGATTATCGTACCTGCGGAGGATCAGGTGAGTCATGAGCTTCAGAACGACATTCTCGTCATGCGGATAAGTGTACACTGTCCTCTTCCTGGCGGATGACATCTTGCTTATGACTGACTTGCGCGGCAGAGGGAAAGGCTTACCGTCTCTTACAGCCCTGTATACATCCGCATAACACTCCCCGTCGATAAAAGCTCTCAGCGCTTTTGTAAAGCGCTGGGCACAGCAAAGCGAAGACTTATATAAGTAGAATCTCTCCCAGCACGAGGGATCAGCAAGTTCATCGATCAGCGACATTTCCCCACCATATAAAAAACAGAAAGAGGAATCATTAAATTCCGTATATATACGGAATATACCAGACCGTACATGAACCTGCTGCCTGCGAAGCGTTTATAACGGTTCATGCCTGATCCGCCACAGGCGCCCTTACCGGGCATCCTCTTTCTGTTTTTGACTTGTATTGCAGGCTTATTAGCCTGACAGGATAATTATACCATGTCAGATCACTCTGACAGAGATATTATTCTCCTTTATGAAGGACAGGATACTGTTCTTATTCTCAGCATTGGTAAATATGATCAAGCCTGATTCCACAGTCTTTGGGAAGAAGACGATGCACTTGTCAAATGATCTGACGAATGCGATCGAATCCCACTTGAGTCTGACCTGCTGAACTCCGTTCATGTCATCTTCTATCCCCTCTTCATCGAGCGTGAACACGCTCTTGCCGGCCGACTGAGCCATCTTATTGATCCTCTGCTTATAAACGATGATCGCAAAAAAGCATAGGAACGCCACAAGTCCGTCGAGCGACAGAGCAACTATGTCAAGGTAGCTGAAACGCCACAGGAATCCCACTGCAAGGAGGATCCCGCAGAATATTGCGATCAGTATAAGTCCTATGATCTGCTGCCTCAGAAAGTTCTTTAACCTGCACTCCGGATTCTTCTGAAGATTCCTGTAATTCGCCATTATGTTGGCTACTTCCCCGAAATACTCCTTATCTCCGTGCTCGTCACGCTCGAATCTCAACATGATCCCGATCTCCCTCTTGTTAATAATCTTTATCAAGTATAACACATACTCAAAATAAAACTGCCTCATCACATGATGAAGCAGTTTTCCGTTTATGCCACCGCCTCAAGCGGAACATCGATAAAGGCGATCCCTGCAGGGTTGTCCCTCAGCTGTCTCCTCGTCAGTTCCAGATATCTGACGGCCTCCCCGGAAGACATGGCACATCCGTATCGCCTGTCTCCCTTAGTCACGATAAGTCCGCAGCCTCGCGCTTCACTTATCATGCCGTAACTTATGTCTTTTACATCGTTTATCATAACAAGCTTGTTGTCGCTGTCACTGTAACAGATACTCATGTTGAGATGTCCTCCTTTCGAGATGCTAAAGTGTTCCTGATATGTGCGCTCAGGCAACGCTGTCAAGTGCAACATCGCCGCTGACCGTGTCTACACTTACCAAGGGCATTCCCTTGATGTTTGAAGGAAGTGAGATATCGCCTGATGTTGTGTCAACGTCGAACTCGTGCTCACCTGCTACTGTTCCCTTAACGTCGCCGGATGTAGTGGAGATGTCGATATTGTCTGCATTGATCGCAGTAACGGTAACTTCGCCGCTGACCGTTGATACTTTAGTTGTGCCGGCCGTTACATTTGTGAGAGTTACATCGCCTGATGTAGTATCGATGTCAACCGTTCCGCTTACGGAAGTTCCGCTGAGTGATACCTCTCCGCTTATCGTATTGAAATCCACTCCGGAACCGCTTACATTAGCAGCCGTGATGTTTCCGCTTGTTGTATTCACATTGACACCGCTTACCATCTTGCAGAGTGCCGAGACATCGCCGCTCACCGTGCTTATCACCGTACCGTCGAAGCTGTAGTCCCCGGGAACATTAACATCGCCGCTCACCGTGCTGACATTAAGAGACCCGTATTCACCGGCGGGGATATAGACTGTTGTAACGATCTCCTCAGTGCTGGTATTCCACCAGTTGCCGATATTGATCCTCAGCCACCAGGGTGTATTATCCTCATCCTTATAAACGATCTTCAGCGTATCTCCGGATACATCGATCTTGTGCTTATAATTGTCATTGTCATAGTACTCGATCTTCACCTGTCCGTCTGCTGAGGGCTTGAACACCACATCTGCAGAGACCTCTGACACATCGATGTTGCTGAATTTGTCTGTTACGACCGTCTCCTGCTTTGTGTACTTGCCGCCGCCGAGTCCGCCCTTGCCGGCTGCCGTGATCGCTCCGACCACTGTAAGTCCTATGCCTGTTACCACCAGAATGATCGCCGTGATCAATACTATCTTTGCTGCCTTGCTCATATCTTAAGCCTCCTTATTCTTTCTGCTTATTATCTTTCCCTTGATCCATTTACTGAACTTCCCGACAAGCTCTATCATCCACACCGTCAATGCCTTGGCCGGGAAGAACAGGAGCATTGCAAGTCCCATTGCGAAGACCGCTACACCCATCTGCATGACTATTGCCGTGCCTCCGCCCATAATCAGTGTCGTGATCGAAGCAACCAGTGTGACGATTCCCGCAAATCCGAGTGCTGCAACGATTATGAAGAACGCGATCACAAGAACTGCAAGTACGATCACAAATGTAAGTGCCAGGATACCTGCCGTAAGCATCAGCGGGAACCAGAGCGGGAACCCCAGTACCAGAAGTACTATCTCCCAGGCCTTGAATGACTTCTTCGGCTTGGCTTTGGCCTGTGCCTTCATGAGCTTGGGAAGCGGCATATCCATCATGATCTGATTGGCTATCTCATCCGGTGTGCCGATCGCCGCAACTGCCTGATCCTCAGTCAGTCCCTCCTCCATCCTGTCGCTTATCGCTTCCTCGTAAAACTCCAACGCCTTATTAATGTCCTCTTCGCTCAGGCCCTTAAGCTTCTCTCTTACTGCCTGCAAAAAATCGTTCCTGTTCATGCTGCATCCACCTCTCTGACTACATAATCGTAAATCGCCATCACTTCTTTCCATTCCTCCGCGAAAGCCGTGAGCCTCTGCCGTCCAACATCCGTTATGTGGTAGTACTTCCTCAGTCTTCCGTTGTGTTCCACCGAGTTAACGGTCAGGCATCCGGCCTCCTCAAGCCGTCTCAGGATCGGATAAAGAGTGGATTCCGATATTGTTAGATACGGCTTGATATCTTTGATGATCTTGTAGCCATACGAATCTTCAGTCTTAATGGCCGCAAGAACCAGGATATCGAGCAAACCTCTTTTG
>CADBNJ010000021.1 GCA_902795955.1 Oscillospiraceae bacterium | reverse complement strand
GTAACATATATCTTACCTGCACTGTCTATTGCTCCCACGTACCACAGTCTCTCCGTGGCATGGTAGTCAGCGGGCTTATCGAAATCAGGGATTATCTCCCATCCCTTGCCTGCGATATATGTATTGAAATTGACTTCGTCCGATCTTAATAACTGCTCGGCTTTCTGTTCTCTTATGTACCTGTCGATAGTCTCGAGAGGAACCTTGGAATCTATGAGAAGCTGTGCGCCTTCAGCGATCTTCTCAAGAGATGTCTCGGCATCCGTCAAAGTATCCTGAAGTTCCTTCTTGATAGCTTCAAGCCGGAGAGAACCGATCTCATCTGCCTGGCTTATCTTGGCATCGATTATCTGTGACGATGTAAAAACAGCGATAAAAAGAAATACCGCGAACATCACAAAGATTATTACGTAATCTGTTATCTTCAGCTTTCTCATAAGCGATATTATACTTTAATGCCGCTTGAATTTATACAGTGAATCAGCAATCTGACCGACAACACCATCATTATCAATTCAGTAACGGGCTGTGCCCACAGCATTCCGCCTAACCCGAATGCTTTGTCGAGTATCAGCAGGAGCGGTACATACAGGAACAGCTGTCTTATGAGCGTTATTACAAATGCGTACACAGGCTTTCCCATTGCCTGGAAAGACATTCTGCACATTGACACGGCCCCGACACAGGGCAGGATGAACATGACCGTCCTGAGAATGCGGGCACCGGTATCGATGACGGTATCCGTATCAGAGAATATATCGATAAGCTGAGGAGCAAACAAGGCAAATATGAGCATCACGAACAGCTCGGTCAGTGTTACGACTATGAGACCGGCCTTAAGGCATTTCTTCATCCTGGCATAGTTCCCTGCACCATAGTTATACCCCATGAGGGGCTGTACGCCGGCGGCAAAGCCCTGATAGATGTAATTGCCTATTGTCATTATCTTCTGTGCAACGCCCATCGCGGCTACGGTAAGCTCGCCATAAGCTACGGCAAGATTATTATTGACGACATAAGCAACCGACGTGAGAAGAGTCTCCAGCGATGCAGGCACTCCGACCCAGAAGATCTCCCTGAGTATACCAGCTGCCGGTCTGATATACTTGACGGAAGGAGTCAGGATAGTCTTTCGGCGGGCATACAGATATAAGGATATCAGCATGCCTGAAGCATTGCCGATGACCGTTGCAGCCGCGGCACCCTTGACTTCCAGATCCAGCGTGAATATGAATACCGGATCAAGAATGATGTTCACTGCCGTTCCCGTGATCATTCCGGCGATCGAGTACTTAACGGAGCCTTCACTCCTCAGAAGCTGTCCAAGCGTGTAGTTACCCATGGTAAAGACCGTACCCGTCAGTATGACGGCAACGTATTGCCTGGTGTATCCGAATGTGTTGTCCCCGGCACCCAATCCCTTAACTATAAGGTCGATAAGGGCAAGTCCCGCCAATGTAAGTATAAGGCTGTTGACCAGGGTCAGAACCATACCGGCCGTTGCAGTGCGGTCAGCCAGTTCCTTCTTCCCGGCACCTATGCTTCTGCCGATCAGTGACGAAGCACCGGTCCCTACCATATTGGATACTGCGACCGTGACCATCATTACGGGATACGCCAGGTTGACCGCCGCCAGCTGATAATCATCGCCCGTCATGCCGATAAAGAATGTATCAACAAGATTATAAAGGACCATGATAAACATGCCGGCAATAAGCGGCACTCCAAGTTTTATCACGGCTCTGTATGGATTCTCTTTACTTAGTGTGCAGATGCGTTTGTCATCATCTGATAATGCCATTACCGGGACATGATCTCCTTCTCATGGATCTCCTGGATGTCGTCCAGAGCAGACAGCATCGGCTTGACATTCTTACCTTTGATCTTCCTGTCAACATAGTTCTTAGTGATCTTCATGACCGTGCCTGACAGTGCCAGGACACCTATAAGGTTCGGGATAGCCATAAGGCCGTTGAACGTGTCCGACAGATCCCACGCCAGTTCGAGGCTCATCGTGGCTCCGAAGATTATGAAAATGATAAATACTCCCTGATAGAACTTTACCGACTTCGTTCCGAAAAGGTACTCGAATCCCTTGGATCCGTACTGGCTCCATCCGAGGACCGTGGAGAATGCAAAGAACAGGATCGCAATGGCGATAAATGACGTACCGATCGATCCGAATCTCGTAGAGAATGCCTCTGCAACCAGAGCCGTAGATGATTTATCGGACAGGACCTTACCCGTCTCAAGGTCAACGAGTCCTGATGACAGGACAGCAAATGCCGTCAGAGTACAGACGATAAGCGTATCGGCAAAGACTTCGAATATGCCCCACATTCCCTGAACGACGGGTTCTCTTACATTGGATGCGGAGTGGACCATTACGGATGAACCCAGACCTGCCTCATTGGAGAAGACTCCTCTCTTCATACCCCACTGGACAGCCAGTGCAACACCTGATCCCACAAGTCCGCCGCCTGCAGCTCTCAGACCGAACGCACCTTTGAAAATGGATTCGAACACGGCACCGGCCTTATCGAAATTAGATATGAATATTATAAGAGCACCTATGACATACGCCACCGCCATGAAAGGAACAAGTGTCTCAGTCACCGTCGCGATCCTCTTAAGACCTCCGAGGATAACAAGAGCTGCGATCACCATGAGGATCGCTCCCGTAATGTATGGCGGGATGGTAAATGCAGATTCTATATTGGTTGCTATCGAATTGATCTGGCTCATGTTGCCGATGCCGAATGATGCGATAACACAGAATACCGAGAAGAGCACGGCAAGCACTGCTCCGATCTGCCTGCATCCCTTCCTGGAACCCAGTCCGTCTCTCAGATAGTACATAGCTCCGCCGCACCATTCGTTGTGAATATTGCGCCGTCTGTAGTAGATGCCCAGGACGTTCTCGGAGAAGTTAGTCATCATTCCGAAGAAAGCAACTATCCACATCCAGAATATCGCACCGGGACCGCCCGTTGCGATAGCCGCAGCAACACCCGCGATATTACCCGTACCGATAGTCGCGGCCAGTGCCGTACAAAGGCTCTGGAACTGTGAGATCTGCTTATCACCTTTATCTGTATGAGCTGTGACATGCTTATCCCTGAATATTCCGCCGACCGTATTCTTGATCCAGTGCTTAATGTGACTTATCTGGAACCACTTAGTCAGGAATGTCATCAGAATCCCTGTGCCTACCAACAGTATCAGCATGGGAAGACCCCATACAAATCCGTTAACATAGCCGTTTATCTCCGCAATATATTCAAGGAAACTGTCCATATCCTGATACACTCCTATTATTCATAACGGGAAAAGTATACAAGGATAATTATGGAAGTGTCAAGAAAAGCAACTACCTTCCGCTATTGCCGTTCAGACCGTTTTTATTCTTAAAAGACATCTTATCCTCATACATGAGCTTATCGGCACGCCTGAACACTGATTCGATATTCTCATCCTGATAGGAGTATTCCGCCATTCCTGCGGAGACAGAATACCTGAGCCACGGTTCAACATCCATATCGTGGAACGTCCTGTCGAAAGCAGAACGGAGCTCGGAGAGCCTCTCTTCCCTGTTCTTGTAGTCCTCACCGAGCAGTATAGCTACAAACTCATCTCCTCCGACTCTGTATACCGGAGAATGCTTGAAGATATCACATATCGAATGGCAGCATCCGCAAAGATAGGAATCACCTGCAGCGTGACCGTAATTATCATTCACCATTTTGAGAAGATTAACATCCATCATTACTATCGCAACTTCATTAAGGGTATCACCGAGTTCGTAATCTATCTCACTCACCTTACGGTTATATGCCGACTTGTTGCCTACACCGGTAAGCGAATCCTTATATGCTTCCCTGCTTATCTCACCGATCTCTTCCTCAGCCTTCTCCTTATCCTGTCTGATCGCGGTTATGTCATTGATGTAATCCACTATCCTCGTCTGCATCGAACGGATGCCGTTATAGATATCACCGATCTCGTCCTTACGCGTAATGTCGAGATCTATAATGCCTGATTCTTTGTAATCTTTGCCGGCCCCGGGGGTGAATCCCTTCATTCCGCTGTTTATCTGATTGAGAGGCTTTACGACCTGTCTTCTTACGGAGAAGATCGCTCCGGCAAGCACAATGGCCATGAGAGCCAAAGCACCTGACAGGATATAAGTCAGGTTGGACCATCTCGCACTCATGACATTCTCCATATCGACGTCACAGCCGACGTGACAGACGAGGTTGCCTTCCTCGTCATATAAGGGCACATAGCCTGAACACAGCCATCCCCAGTCTCCGTTACTGATAACCGGCTCAATGATATTATGCGGATCAACGCCCTCGAACTCAGCTTCCCTCTCCTCGTAGTAGCCGGTCTCATAGAATGCAACGTCATCTGCATCAAGAAGATACATGTCGTGATCGGAATCGACTCCCCATGCGACTATATACAGGTATTCAACGTCTGTCATGTTCTTCACGAAATTGATGAGTTCTTCTCTCTCGGCAACATACTTATCCCAAAGCCCCTTCTGCTTAAGATAATCAACTACAGATGTATCATCATCCGCTGCTTCGGCAGCACCTCTTATCGCCTGATACTCGTCCGATTCCACTACCGATCTCAGATGTTTGATAAAATCGATATCAACATATGTTGATGCATACTGGGCGGAATTAATGGTAAGTCTCTTAAAATACGAATCGATCTGAGATGCATTGATAAGGAAAGACAGCATGCAGACACCGAAAGCCGCGAACAGGACGGTAATTATCACGAAGATATACATCTTTGTTCCGATCGACGGATGTCTTCTGCCCTTCTTCATAATACTTCCCCTCACTGCCGTGCATTACACTTCTTCGGCAATCTTCCTTGCCACATAAACACCGCTTGCAGAAGCATGAGACAGAGAATGCGTAACGCCTGATCCGTCTCCTATCACATAAAGGCCCTTGTACTTAGTCTCGAGATTCTCATCTATGGCAACTTCCATGTTGTAGAACTTAACTTCCACACCATACAGTAATGTGTCGTCATTTGCCGTTCCCGGTGCGATCTTATCAAGCGCGTATATCATCTCGATAATGCCGTCGAGAATACGCTTGGGCAGCACAAGACTGAGATCTCCCGGCGTAGCCTGAAGAGTCGGCCTTACCGTGCATTCCTCAAGCCTCGATGTATTCGTCCTTCTTCCTCTCATCAGGTCACCGAATCTCTGCACGATGACTCCTCCGCCGAGCATATTGGACAGTCTCGCAATGGATTCTCCGTATCCGTTGCTGTCCTTGAACGGCTCGGAGAAATGCTTTGCCACCAGCAGCGCGAAATTAGTATTGTCAGACTGCAGTTCCGGCGAATCAAAACTGTGTCCGTTAACCGTCACTATCCCGTTAGTATTCTCATTTACGACATACCCGTTCGGGTTCATGCAGAATGTCCTTACACGGTCCTCAAACTTCTCTGTCCTGTATACGATCTTCGACTCGTACAGTTCTGACGTAAGATGCGAGAAGACCACTGCGGGAAGCTCCACTCTGACACCGATGTCCACACGGTTGGAGAAGGTCTCGATATCAAGCTCCCTGCATACCCTCTCGATCCACTTGCTGCCGGATCTGCCTACGGAAATAATGCAGTATCTGCACGTAAATGTCTTATCACCGGAAGTGACTTCATACCCTCCGTCCGTCACTCTCACACCATCGACATTGGTGTTGAAGAAAAAGTCTGCCTTATCTTTGAGAAGATCATAAATATTGCCGAGAACTTCATAATTCTTATCAGTACCAAGATGTCTGACCGACGCATCAAGAAGGTGGAGCTTGTTCTCAAGACAGATCTTCTTGAACCTTGTTCCCGCCGTAGTGTACAGCTTCGTTCCCTCACCGCCGTTAGCCATGTTGATCCCGTCAACATAGTTCATCAGTTCCAGTGCGCACTCCTTGCCGATATGCTCATACAATGTACCGCCGAAATCATTGGTGATGTTGTATTTGCCGTCAGAGAAAGCACCGGCGCCGCCAAAGCCGCGCATCACGGCACATGACCTGCAGTTGATGCATGACTTGATCTTAACTCCGTCTATAGGGCATTTGCGCTCCTCCAGCGACCTTCCGGCCTCAAATACGGCGACCTTCATCCCCGGAGCTTTGCTGACCAGCTCATATGCCGAGAAAATACCCCCCGGCCCCGCACCGATAATTATCACATCATAATCCGGCATAACAAACACCTCGTATATACGCTTATATACGTTAATGATAACACTAAACAGACCGGGTAATCGTTAAGATGTTGTAAACCTCAACGATGCACATCGAGGACCGGTTTCAGAAAAAAGTCATGAGCGTCCCTTATGCTGTCACTATCTTGCTCGCATCGCCGAGATTATGTCTCTCCGTAGCCTCTTGACGCATCTTGTACTTCAGGATCTTACCTGCGGCATTCATCGGGAATCCGTCAACAAAATCGACATATCTCGGTATCTTATGCTTAGCCATGTGTGTTCTTACATATTCTTTGATCTCTTCTTCAGATGATTCCTCGCCGGGCTTAAGAACAACAGCAGCAAGGATCTCCTCACCGTAGTCGGCATCGGGAACACCGATTACCTGAACGTCCTTGATCTTGGGATGTGTATAGAGGAAGTCCTCTATCTCCTTAGGATAGATATTCTCGCCGCCACGGATGATCATATCCTTGCTACGGCCTGTGATCTTGTAGTATCCGTCCTCGGGACGTCTCAGAGCCAGGTCTCCCGAATGCAGCCAGCCTTCTTCATCGATCGCTGCGGCAGTTGCCTCAGGCATCTTGTAATAGCCTTTCATGATATTGTATCCGCGTGCACAGAACTCGCCGGGAACGCCGTCAGGGCACTCCTCGCCTGTCTCGGGATCTACGATCTTGGTCTCAACGCCGAAGATGGAAGGTCCTACTGTATTTACTCTCTGCTCGATAGTATCTGTTGTTTTGCTCATCGTCGTCGCAGGAGATGCCTCTGTCTGACCGTATGTGATTACGATCTCCGGCATATGCATCTTCTCGATAACTTCCTCCATCGTCTTGATGGGGCAAGGAGAACCTGCCATGATACCTGTTCTCATGTGTGAGAAGTCAGTCTTTGGGAAGTGCTCGTGACCCAGCATTGCTATGAACATCGTAGGCACGCCGTGGAAGCATGTGATCTTCTCCTGGTTGATGCAGTTGAGCCCCTTTCGAGGTGAGAAAGCTGTAATGGGGGACATCGTAACTCCGTGTGTAACGGATGCCGTCATTGCGAGGACCATACCGAAGCAATGGAACATGGGAACCTGGATCATCATCCTGTCGAAGTTGGACAGATCCATGCAGTCACCAACGGCCTTACCGTTATTTACAACGTTATAGTGCGTGAGCATAACGCCCTTGGGGAATCCCGTCGTTCCTGATGTGTACTGCATGTTGCAGACATCATGCTTATCAACGGTACGGCGGATCTTCTCCACTTCACTGTAATGTACTGTCTCGGCAAGAGCGGGAAGATCATCCCAGTGGAAGCATCCCGGAACTCTTGATTCGCATGTGATGACATTCTTGAGAACGGGGAGTCTCTCGGCTTCGAGCTTACCGGGTTCGGAAGAAGCAAGTTCCGGGCAGATCTCGTTTATGATCTGAAGATAATCACAGTCCTTGTACTTGTCGATCATGACCAGCGTGCTCGTATCAGACTGTCTCAGGAGATATTCGATCTCATGGATCTTATATGCCGTGTTAACGGTTACGAGGACGCAGCCAATCTTTGTTGCAGCCCAGAATGTGAGGTACCACTGGGGAACATTGGTTGCCCAGATTGCTATGTGATCGCCTTTCTTACAGCCCATTGCAAGAAATGCTCTGGCGAGATTATCAACATCGTCCCTGAATTCGGGATATGTTCTTGTATAGTCGAGCTCTGTATATCTGAATGCGTACTGATTCGGGAAAAGCTCGCATATCTTATCGAGAACATCCGGGAATGTCAGATCGATCAGAGTCTCCTTTGGCCAGGGATAATATCCTGTCCCTCTCTTATCGACCTGAAGCTCGGTCTTCTGCTTGGGCTTATATGTCTCCATGTAGCTTGCGAACTGGGGAACGACGATATTGGCATCCAGCATGTCACGCGACCATCTGTATACCCACTCCAGCGTTACATACCCCTGATAATTTATGGAATCAAGCGCCGCGAAACACTCCTTGACGGGCATGTCACCTGAACCCATCATCTTGTAAACCACCTTGCCGTCGTTCATTACGCTGTCCTTGACATGTGTGTACTTGATGAGCTCACCGAGATTGGCAACAGTCTCTGCCGGCTTCTCGCCTGCAAACCTGTAGGGATGATGCATATCCCAAAGGGCTGCAACCTTGCGGCTGCCGATGGCATCAATAACACCCTTAAGCCTCTTCGTATCGCAGTAAACACCGTTGGTCTCGAGCAGCAATGTTACATTGTTCTCTTCCGCGATCGGAACGAGCTTCTTCATTATGCCGATGACTATATTGTCGTCAACTTCCTTCTCAGGCTGAGGATTGCGGTCACCAAGTACTCTTATGAAGCTTGCGCCGACTTTATTGGCGAGCTTTGCATATGCGGTGATCTCATTAATTGCCTCTGCCTCATTGGCGGGATCGTTAAGTACGACGCCGGACGACAGACATGATATCTCAAGCTTTAGCTTCTTTAGCTTCTCAACTGTAGCATTGATATTCTCATCTCTGAACGGCGGAGCCTTAACAGAGAAAATGTCCTTGCCAAGACCTCTGATCTCGATCCCGTCAAAACCGAAGTCCTTTGCCATGGAATAGATGTCCTGCCATGAGAAATCAGGGCATGCCAGTGTCGAAAAGCTGATCTTCATATCTCTTCACCTCTGCAATATAAAAAAACTGATAAGAATTTTATCAGATTAAAGGATAATTGTTAAACATTTTATCACCAGAAAATTGCATTAATCCGTCATTTTTTGTCAATGCAAGGCTTAATAATGTGTTTGGTCAGTCTGACGGCGCACGACAATGATTCTTTTTATGTCTCATCTTCGGCACCGTTATTGTATAATCTAGTCATAACAATTCCGGACAGATCAACAAAAATGCCGACAGACCGTAAGAAAACAATACCATACATCATATTCTTTGCCGTTTTTGCCGCGATCAGTTTATTGCTGTTCTGGAAATGCCGCTACGGTTTT
>CADBNJ010000020.1 GCA_902795955.1 Oscillospiraceae bacterium | reverse complement strand
TCGACGGTACAGCAATATCCGGCAATACTTTCACGATGCCTGCAAAGAACGTGACGGTAACAGCTGTGTTCAAGGAGATCCTGAAGAATTACACAGTATCCCTTGATTACGACTCTTCAATGGCAACCGTTAGCGGTATTGCTGCAAGCACGACAGCACATGAAGGCGACGAGTACACTTTCAAGGTAACACCTGTATCCGGTTATAAGATCACTTCCGTAAAGGCAAACGATACAGTTCTCAGTGCTGATTCAAGCGGCAACTATAAGACAACACAGCCTGCAGCGGATCTCGTTATCAAAGTAACATGTGAGCAGATCCCTGTTACCTATGAATGGGTGAAGATCTCAGGCAAGTGGTACTACATCGACAGCAACGGCAACAAGACGACGGGATTTGCAACTATCGATGGCACAATGTACTTCTTTGACACCAAAGGTGCAATGCAGACCGGATGGATATCCGAAGGCGGCGAATGGTACTACGCGAACAAGTCCGGAGCTCTGCAGACAGGCTGGCTGAAGATCAGTAAGGTTTGGTATTATTTCGCGGCGGATACGGGAGTAATGGCAGAAGGTCTTAAGAAGGTTGACGGTGTGCTCTACTGGTTCAAGTCATCGGGAGCGCTCGCCAGCGGCTGGTATAAGAATGAAGACGGTTCGTACTACTACTTCACGACTAACGGAGCCGTAAAAGGATGGAAGCAGATCAGCAAAGTATGGTATTACTTCGATAAGGATTCCGCACTCATGGTGACAGGCGTTCAGAAGATCGACGGTAAGTTCTACATCTTCGCTTCATCGGGTGCAATGCAGAAATCCGGATGGAAGCAGTGTGGAGATGACTGGTACTATCTCAACAAGGGCGGCGATGCTTATGTCAGCAAGTGGCTTAAGAGCGGCAAGAAATGGTATTACTTCAAGGAAGACGGCAGGATGGCTGCGAATGAATCTCTTGTGATCGACGGCAAGACATATGAATTCGACGGATCAGGTGCTATGAAGTAAAGCATCACCGTAAACGGTCCGGAAGATCATTTAGTTGACAAATGGCGCAAGATGCAATGACTGCATTTTGCGCCATTTTAAGTTATAATTAGTTGTCAAACTTTTGTGAGGACCGGTCACTGAAGAGGTGTATCATGTCATATTATACGAACGATGAGGAATTAGAGAGTGATAAGGGCAGCGGGCTTTATAAGACCGTAGTATTGCTTAACATAATTCTTTGCTTCTGTTACGGGTTTATTGCCAAAGATGCCGTTTTTGCCTTGGGAAAGATTATCGGTGCGGGGACGGTCTTCACAAGTTCATCACTTCCTGTGGTGATCGCCAACATTTTGCACGTGGTAGAACTGCTGATCCTGGCAGGCCTTCTGATATTTATACTTGCTCGTGTTCCCAACAGGATGCTTGGGGGACTGTTTGTGATCCTTACTCTGGGGATTGTCATCAACTGCATAAGCGAGATGATAGTGAGCGGACGGAAAATGAGCGGCCCGGCAATCCTGATATATGCTTTCACTGTGTCGGGTTATTTCTTGATGGTATGGCTGCTTTTTACGGCCAATGCCAAGGCCGCGCGGCAGATGTGGTATATGCCCGGACTTTTGACATGTCTGTCGTCATTTTACATTGTTCTTAACTTCACGGCTGTTACGGAGCAGGCATTACGTTCTGTTCAGTCGTTTGCAACCGTACTGGTACTGCCGCTGACGCTGTTCTTGTTTATGTTCTGCTTCGCACGATGGGCATCGGGCCGCAACAGGCATGATGAGGATGACGTCAGACCGGTATATGTACCGGTGCAGACCGGTAATCTCAGACCTCTCGACATTCCGCAGTCTTCTGAGGAGGAGGCAAAGATGAAATGCCCGTACTGCGGTGCTCCGAGGAACCTTGGAGACAGGATCTGCAGCAGATGCGGCAGGGAGGATAAGAGTGGAGAGCAATGAGCAGGTCATCGTATGATAAAATAACCGTGGGAGGGCAAAACAATGATGAATAATCCGAATTATCAAGTCAATCCGGCGGGGAATAACATCAATTCCTTCCGGCTGGTATGCGGGATCCTGTCGATCCTGCAGCTGATCTGGGCGGTAATCCAGGCAGTAACCCATATCAAGACATACAGGACAATGGGGAACTTCGTTATGCTTGCCGGATCTGTCATCCTTCTGCTCACGATATGCTTCTGGGCGGCATACATGATCCTTATCTTTGCAGACAAAAGCAGTAAGAGTCTGGCTGATGTAACGGCAGCTGCTGCGTTGTTGGGACTCTTTGTAATGATCTTTGATTTCTATCTTGTAGGATGGACGTTCAGTGTCAAGTATATCTTAACGTTCGGACAGACGGCATTGGTATTCGGTCCAATGACTGCATTACTTGTATCAAAGGATAAGCGGATGCTGCGTAATGCATGGTTTTTCCCGGGAATACTGTGCGGAATAATATATTTGTATTCCTACGTAACTTCAGCCCGATATGCTTTCAATTCGTTGTTGATGTTCCTCAATTATCTGTTTTTCCCGGTGTGCACTGTTGTATTTGTTTTTTTCTTCATGAAATGGATGGCAGACCGTGATCCGGATGCCCGTGCAGTTCCCGTGAACAACATGTACATGAATCCTAACATGTATGCACCGCCGCCATATATGCCGCAGCAGATGCCGCAACCGATGCCACAGCAGCAGATTCCTCCGCAGCAGATGCAGCCTGTGCCAGGTGCAGGATACGGAGCGCCGTTGATCCTGTGCAGATCATGCGGCAAGCCATTGGAGGCAGGAGATAGATTCTGTGATAATTGCGGTACACCCCGTCAGCCCGGATTCTGTTCCGGATGCGGCAATCCGATCTCGCCGGATTACAGATTTTGTGATAGATGCGGTAAACCCCTATAAAGTATAAAAGGAGAATCAGAAAATGAAAAAGACACTGGCATCGCTGCTGATCCTGTCACTCATGGTCATGCCGCTTGCTTCCTGTAACAAGGCGGGCGGCGGGACCGGGACTTCGTCAGCAGCAACCACGCAGACATCTGCATCAGAAGAACCATCGGCTCCGAGTTCCGATACATCTTCAACAGAGACTCAGCAGCCCGGCAATAAGTGGGCTGATGCTGATCCTGCAGATATCTTAAGTAAACTCACGCTTGAGCAGAAGGCTGCCCAGATGGTTCAGCCGGACATCAAGAAGATGGACACGGGCAAGATGGAGAAGAACGATTACGGTTCGATCCTGTCCATCTTTGATAAGTGGCCGCAGGACGATCAGTCCACATGGATCAAGAGGGTCCGTGACTATCAGCTCAAGGCATTGTCTTCTGAGGCAGGCATTCCTTATATCTACGGGCAGGATTCTGTTCACGGGTTGTACGGAGTTAACGGCAGTATCGTTTATCCCCATAACATAAATGCCGGTGCCGCCAATGATCCTGAACTCATGTATGAATACGGCAAGGCTGTCGCAAGCGACATGAAGCATGTCGGAACGATCTTTAATTTCGGTCCGTGTGTTGCGGCAGCTCAGGATCCCAGGTGGGGAAGAACATACGAATCGATGTCATCCGATCTCGGAAGGATGACGGCTCTTGCCGAGCAGTATATCAAAGGACAGCTTGATGAAGGCGTTATTGTATGCCCCAAGCATTTCTTCGCGGACGGTTATTGCGAATTCGGCTCCGGTGAGGGTGATTTTCTGATCGACAGAGGTGATGCTAAGCTAACGGATGACCAGATCAATGAACAGCTTCAGTCTTACAAGAGGTTCATCGACGCAGGTTCCCAAACGATCATGATCACTCATTCTTCTGTCAACGGCGTAAAGATGCATGAGAACGGTGAACTTATCATGAGGCTTAAGAATGAGCTTGGCTTCAAAGGATTCATCATTTCTGACTGGGAATCGATCCACAAGTGTTCAGGAGCAACGCTCTACGACCAGGTAGTAAATTCTGTCAATTCAGGAATCGATATGCTTATGGAACCCAACGATTACGAGAAGTGCCGCCAGTATATCGTTGAGGCAGTCAACAAGGGCGATATCACACAGGAACGTGTTGATGATGCCGTCCTCAGGATACTGACTGTTAAGAAGAATGCCGGTGTTTTCGCAGATCCTATGCTGGAGAACACAAACCCTTCATATGATTTCGCGTCTGACCATGGCAAGGAGATCGCAAGAAAGCTTGCCGCAGAGTCCCTCGTACCGCTCAAGATAGGCAAGAACATCACGATCAAGCCCGGAATGAAGGTGTTTGTTACGGGTCCCGCAGCCGATGATACAGGCGTTATGTGCGGCGGCTGGACAATGCTGTGGCAGGGTTCAAGTGATGAGCAGAACGGTTCAAAGTGGATCATGAACGGAAGTACCATCCTGAGCGCACTGAATCAGCAGGCACAGGCAAAGGGCTTTACGGTCGTTACCGATCCTTCCGAGATAGATTCATGTGACATGGTCCTTCTCTGTATCGGCGAGGTGCCTTATGCGGAGTGGTACGGTGATACTGAGGATCTGTCCATAACAGGATCATGTGCGCTTCCCGGCAATCAGGAGGCCATCGAGTTTGCAAAGAAGTCCGGCAAGCCTACAACGGCTCTCCTTGTATGCGGGCGTAACGTGATCATCAAGGATTACATTGACAATTGGGATTCATGCATCATGTGCTATCTGCCCGGTTCTGAAGGCGGCAACGGAATCTGTGACGTCCTTACGGGAGACGCGGAATTCAAGGGCACGCTTCCCATGCCGTACTACTCGTCTGTTGACCAGATCGGTACAGGCAAGTGCTGGCATGATGTGGGCTGGTCAGCAGCTCAGTAATATGCGGACTTCAACCGAGTTCCTCCAGGTTGTTAAGGAATATATCCCTGATCTGGATCTTCGCTGAACCGTAATATCTGAAGAATAACGGATATACGCCGTCGGGAATGGATACACCGGCGGCGTATCTTTTCCACTCATAAGAAGCGTCATCCTCATTCATGTCTATCCTGCCGACGGGCTCACCGTCCTCTGCGATAAAGATATCGATGTGCGGTGATTCCGATGATTCGTTCACGCGCGCCTGAAGCCTGACATTATCCTCCTCCGAACGCTCGTCGATCCTTACCGGCCCGTCGAAAACAACCTTGTTCTCATCATTCTCGAACCTTGCAACAACACCGATCTCCGACACGCTCCTGAAGTCGAAATACTTATAGCCAATCAGCGTACCGTTCTCGACTTCACCGATGAATCTCTCGTCGCCGATGTTGGTTACATTCGGGAAAGCCAGCTTATATACGGTGTTGCATCCGTGGGGCATAGACCCGTTTGTAAGATTGCAGCATATTACCGCGGGATATGATCCAGCGCCCTGCAGAGGACCTTTGTTGAGGCCGCATGACGTGAATTCGACCTGATCTATGGAGCCGTCCTCCTTGAGGAATACCTGCTGCGCACAGGCCTGCCTGCTGTAATCAGACTTGTGGGTAAGACGGTGGAAGAATACATAGTATTCATCCTTGATCTGAACGATGCTTCCGTGAGTCGTTCCCGTCATGTTGAGCTTATTCTCCAGAGTCCTGCCCTTGTATCCCACATCACCGTTAGATACTATCGTTCCGCCGAATACAAAGTCTCTGTCGGGATGATCTGATGTGGCATAGCACAGCTCATGATTCTGCCAGGAAGAATAGATGAAATAGTATTTCCCGTTGAACTTGCGGATTGATGATCCCTCGAAGAAAGGATGTGTCTCAAAGCTCGTTCCCTTGACCTTGTAGGGGATGATGTGGTGAGGTTCTTCCTTGACAGTCAGCATATCATCTTCCAGAGTCAGCATTATTGCACCGTTGATGCTGTCAGGGTACGAGAGTATCTCCTCCTTTGTCCTGCCGAACATTCCGCATTCGATCTCAAGGACTTCGGGATCATCTTGTCCCTTGTTCTCCTCGTACCCGTACTGGGTTCCGTAATATACTCTGATCACGCCGTCATCGTTCATTACGGCAGGATCGAAGCAGACATATCTCATCATGATGCTTCCGTCCTTGTAATGGACCGTACCGTGATATTCAAAAGGTCCCTGCGGTCTGTCGGATACCGCTACCTTGATAGCTCCGCTGTATCCGCCATATCCGTAATCGCCGCCGAGACAGTAGAACAGATAGTATCTGCCGTCATTGCCCTGAACGCAGTCCGGGGCATACATGAATCTCGGATTGGGATAGTCCGGATCCTGATCCGCCCTGTATGACACGCCCTCGAATCTCCAGTCGGACAGGTCATCCAGAGGAGCTGAATATACGACATAGTCCTGCATGCAGAATGTATATCCGCCTTCCTTGTCATGTGATCCGTACAGGTATACCCTGTCTCCAAAGACGTGCGGCTCACCGTCAGGAATATATTCGTTTAAAGGAAGAAATGGATTGTAGACTTGCTTTCTCATCTCGGAACCCTCCATACTGAAGACTTGCTTTAACGTAATTAGTATATTACAAAACAGTGGGGAGCGATATAATATAAAGCCATCGAATAAGGAGACAGGTTATCAAAATGAAGAGACCGATCATAACTTCAGTTATATTATGTATCGTAATGGGGTGTCAGGCATGCAGCGCAGGAGCGGAGACTTCTTCGCAGACGGAGATATCAGCCCTGACCTCTGCGGTAACGGAGAAAGTGGAATTCTCATATACCGCGATCGATGCTGACCGGTTCGCTTCTGATATTGTAGAACGTCTTACAGGGTTCGGATATGGTGAGATGGGGTACAATATCAAAGTAACACAATGCGCACGTGACGTGTATGTATCGGCGAATGATCACAAGCTGTGGTCTGCCGATCCGGTTCAGGTAAGGCAGGCTTTTGAACGTGAGGCGGCAAAGCTGGGAGAAGAGGGGAAGCAGTCCATGGCAGTTAACTACAGATATGTGGAGGATCTGCTGGACGAGAGCCTGGCAGGAGGACAGAGCATTTCAGTCTTCGGTGATGTGGATGCCGAGGAGGAGATGAGGAGGCTTATCTTCGATGCCGATGCACACAACTCCTGGGTAACATTGAAGGAAATACTCGATCCCGTTTGCGGGAAGAACCCCGTAAATTAAGCAAACTTGAGGCAATATCAAAAAAAGTCAAAAACCTGTGGATTTTTGCGGAAAAAGCGTTATACTTATCGTAGTTAGCACTCGGGCGACAAGAGTGCTAACCAATCAAAACGAAAGGAGCGCGCAGGTCTTATGGCACTTGACAGCCGCAAGAAGCAGGTTCTTAACGCCATCGTAGATGACTATGTATCGACATACGAGCCGGTAGGTTCCAAGTCTCTTATAGAGCGTCACAATTTTACCGTGAGTTCGGCGACGCTCCGCAATGAGATGGCTGAACTGGAGAGGATGGGCCTGATAGAGAAGCCTCATACTTCTGCGGGGAGGATCCCGTCAGACAAGGGATACCGCGAGTATGTGGATTCGCTTCTCAGGTATGACGATCTGTCCGACAGCGAGAGGAATGATATCGAGAACAGGATATCGGGAAGTGTCAATGATATTACCGACCTTATCAGGACTGCTACCGATACACTGTCGGAACGCACCGGTTTCGTGTCACTTTACATGAGTCCGAGGCTTCACAAGAGCTTCCTCAAGCAACTCAAGATGCTGATGATAGAACCGGGCAAGGCACTTGTCGTAATCGTACTGTCTGCCGGAGTCGTAAGGGATAAGGTCGTAAGGATCCCTAATTTCCTTACAGGCGAGCAGATCATGCAGATCTCCGATTCCGTCGAGCAGAACCTGACCGGCAAGCCGCTGGATGAGATAACTCTCGTTACGGTTGCATCATCAATGAAGGCTGCCGATATACCCGATGCGATGATGAACCAGATCGTATATGAGGCATATACGGCCATCAAGCAGGCAGACAGCCTTAACATCTACCTTGAAGGTGAGAATAAGATGCTGCAGCTTCCTGATTTCGGAGAGCTCACCAAGGCGAGGAATCTCCTCGATTCCCTGTCTAATGACGGTATGGTTGCTGGTTATGTCAACGAGCTGCATCCCATCGATGACGTGAATGATGACTCGTTCATGATCAGGATCGGTCAGGAGATAACGCTGGACGGTCTTCAGGACTGCTCTTTCATAACGACCACCTACAAGATAGGCGATGACATATCCGGCAACATCGGTGTCATCGGACCTAAGAGAATGGAGTATCAGAAAGTAATCTCACAGATCAATTTCGTGAGGAAGACACTTAACGATAAAATCAAAAAACTTACAGAATAAGGAGAAGACATG
>CADBNJ010000019.1 GCA_902795955.1 Oscillospiraceae bacterium | reverse complement strand
CGGCACAGGTAAAGCCAAAGGGCCGGGCAGGCGCAAGCAGAAGACAGAGGCGAGGATAAGGCGCAAGGGCAGAAGGCGGCACTGATATACTGCGAACAACAGTTATTTGCTTGTTGCGCAGGCATTTAGTTGATATACTGTGGACATCAGTTAAATACTTGTTCCACAGGCATATGATGAGTTTTATTTATAGGAGGCAGATATGAGCAGTATAAAGAAGTTTACGGCATTGTTCTTAACAGTCCTGTTGCTCGTCTCGTTCATTCCGCAGGCTGCTTTTGCAGCATCGTGCTGGGCAAAGGAAGGTTCATCATGGATCTACGTTACTAACGGCAAGAGAGCCACGGGCTGGAAGAAGATCAGCGGTAAGTGGTATTTCTTCAATCCCGGGGGAATAATGATAAGCGGCAGCGCTGTTTCTGAAGACAACAGGGATTACTACTTTGTTGGATCAGACGGAGCAATGAAGACAAAGGCCGGATGGTACAAGACATCATGGGGTTCGTGGGTATATGCCAGGAGTGGCGGAAAGCTCGTTGCGGAAGGCTGGAAGAAGATCGGCGGTAAGTGGTATTACTTTGACGGTTCGTATCTCCTGACGGATTGTTACATTGGTGATTATTATGTAGACGGCAATGGTGTTATGGTAACAAATTTCTGGACCTCCGGGAAAAGCCAAGCTCATGTGGAAGTGTCAGATGGTGTATTTGAGTGGAGGGATTTTATAGTCTGGTCATACTACGGTTCAAGCGGTAAGAAGTGTACGGGATGGAAAAAGATAGGTGGATCCTGGTATTGTTTCAATCCCCACGGACAATTATTCGAGCAACAGGTTATAAGTGCTGACGGGCTTTTTACTCCTACGGGTAATACGTATTATTACAGTTCAGCAGGGCTTAGTAATCCGGATTCCGAGGATGCACGTGCTCAGAAGATGTATTTTGTTGATGAAGGCGGTAAGATGCAGACAAAAGCCGGTCTGGTAAGATCTTACGCCGATTACAAAGTATTCTATCCTAATTCCAAAGGTGAGATCTACTACGTTCAGGAAGGCGGAGAGATCTTTACCGGAGGTTGGAAGCAGCTGAACGGCAACTGGTATTACTTTGATCCTGCTGAATGTGGCAAGGCTGCCCGCAGTCACTACGAGGGACAGTCCTATTATATCGAAGGAGAAGGTGCATATCATTTTGACGAGAACGGCATCTGCCTTGATAAAGATAAGTAACATCAGATTATAAGTTGACTTTTGCAGTCAATTTATGTACTATCTGCTGGTACAGGCGAAGACGAAGAGAAGTACCCCGCAGTATCGCCACAGAGAGCACCGCGTCGCAGGCTGGAAGCGCGGGCGGGAGGAAGGCGGGAGAATAACACTTCATCAGCCGCGATCTGAAAGCTTATTGATGCAAGTAGGTGAGCCGCAGATCCTGCGTTAAGGGATATTACGAGAAGACCGCATGAAGGCGGTAATTCAGGTGGCACCGCGGATAATGATTATTCGTCCTGAACGGCAGCTAAGTCCGTTCAGGACTTTTGTTTTGTAAAAACATAACGGAGGATATACAAATGGGCAACATTTACCGTGACGTGCTTATCAGCGAGATAAGCGAATCAGACGTTGGAAAGAACCTCAGAGTCGCAGGCTGGGTGGAGAACATAAGAGACCATGGCGGTGTGTCTTTCATCGACCTTCGCGACATGTACGGAGTGCTTCAGGTCGTAATGCGTGACACATCACTTCTTGACGGACTCGTTAAGGAGGAGTGTATCAGCATCGAGGGACTGATCGAGCACAGGGACGAGGAGACATATAACCCCAAGATCGCATCGGGTACGATAGAACTCGAGGCACATAAGGTTGATGTGCTCGGCAAGGTGTACAGCCAGCTTCCTTTCGAGGTAATGACATCGAAGGAGATCAGGGAGGATGTAAGACTTAAGTACAGATATCTTGACCTCAGAAATAAGAAGGTCAAGGACAATATCGTCTTCAGATCACAGGTCATCTCTTTCCTGAGACAGAAGATGACGGAGATGGGATTCCTTGAGATCCAGACGCCTATCCTGACTTCATCTTCACCCGAGGGCGCAAGAGACTATATCGTTCCTTCAAGAAAGTACAAGGGCAGGTTCTATGCGCTTCCCCAGGCTCCCCAGCAGTTCAAGCAGCTCCTGATGGTGTCCGGATTCGACAAGTATTTCCAGATCGCTCCCTGCTTCCGTGATGAGGACGCAAGGGCTGACAGGTCTCCGGGAGAATTCTACCAGCTCGACTTTGAGATGAGCTTTGCAACACAGGAGGATGTGTTCAGGGCAGGTGAGGAGATCCTTACGGCTGCCTTCGAGAAGTTTGCTCCCGAGGGCGCGGCAGTCACATCCGCACCTTACCCGGTCTACTCATATAAGCAGGCGATGCTCGAATTCGGTTCAGATAAGCCGGACCTCAGAAATCCGCTCCGCATCATTGATGTAACGGACTTCTTCCAGCGCTGCACATTCAAGCCCTTCATCGGCCAGACTGTTAGGGCGATCAAGGTTCACGCAGAGATGAGCAAGGGCTTCCACGAGAAGCTCCTGAAGTTCGCGCAGGAGATCGGCATGGGCGGTCTGGGATATCTTGAAGTTCTTGAAGACGGTTCATACAAGGGACCTATCGACAAGTTTATTCCCGACGATATGAAGGACGAGATCAGGACTCTGGGTTCTCTTGAATCAGGCGACACGATCTTCTTCATTGCCGCAACGGAAGTAAAGGCAGCCGAGTTCGCCGGACAGATCAGAAATGAGCTTGGCAGGAGGCTCGGACTCATTGAGGAGAACGCTTTCAGATTCTGCTATGTTAACGACTTCCCGATGTACGAATTCGATAACGAGACAAAGAAATATATCTTCACGCACAATCCCTTCTCAATGCCTCAGGGCGGCCTCGAGGCGCTTGAGACAAAGAAGCCCGAAGACATCCTCGCATACCAGTATGACATCGTATGTAACGGTGTAGAGCTGTCATCCGGTGCAGTGCGTAACCACGATCTGGAGATAATGAAGAAGGCTTTCGAGATCGCAGGATATTCCGAGGAGGAGCTTAAGACGAGATTCGGTGCTCTCTACAATGCATTCAAGTTCGGTGCACCTCCTCATGCGGGAATGGCTCCGGGCGTTGACCGTATGATCATGCTCCTGCGCGGTGAGGAGAGCATTAGAGAAGTCATTGCATTCCCTATGAACGGCAATGCACAGGATCTGCTCTGCGGTGCTCCCGGCGAAGTTACCGAACAGCAGCTCAGAGAAGTCCATATCAAAGTCCGCGCATAATGAAAGTATACTTTCTGACATTAGGCTGCAGAGTAAACCAGTACGAGACGGATGCAATGCGCAATCTGTTTATAGAGAAGGGCCATCAGGTGACTGATGACCCTTCTTGTGCAGACTGCTGCATCGTAAATACGTGCACCGTAACGCAGGAGGCTGACCGCAAATCGCGCCAGAGCTTAAGGAAAATGGCGAGAGCAAACCCGTCCGCAATAGTCGTTGCGATGGGCTGTATGTCAGAGATGAGCAATGGCAGTGTTGATGCCGACATTGTCCTCGGAACAAAAGACAAGAACACCGTAGTGGAGCGTGTTGAATCCTTTGCCGCGCAGCGCGGAAATGACGCCCTCATCCATTCCTGTCAGCATGTAAGACCGGAAGTGTCCGGTTCTGACGTGTATCATGACTTCGGGACCGTATTATCGCCCGAAGGAACGAGGGCGTATATCAAGATAGAGGACGGGTGCAACATGTTCTGCACTTACTGCATCATTCCCTATGCGAGAGGAAGGGTCTGCTCGAGACCTTATGAGGACATAATCAAAGAAGCACGGTCGCTTGTGGATTCAGGGTATAAAGAAGTTGTGGTGACCGGCATTCACACCTGTTCTTACGGCAAGGACAGGGGTGAGGATATCATGAGCCTGTACCGCGTTCTTGAGGCACTTAATTCTATCGACGGTCTTGTCAATATCCGCCTTGCGTCTCTTGAACCCATATCGCTGACTGACGGATTCATAAGCGCCCTCGGCAGTATCGATAAGCTGTGTCCGCAGTTCCATTTATCCCTTCAGAGCGGGAGTGACACAGTGCTTAAGAGAATGGGAAGAAGATATACTTCTGCCGGATATGAGGAACGTGTCGCCAGGCTGCGCGCGGTGTTCCCTGACATGGCTCTGACCACGGATGTGATAGCAGGTTTCCCGGGTGAGACGGAAGAGGAACATAGGACCACCTGTGAATTCGTAAAACGCCTTAAGTTCGCCAAACTGCACGTATTTCCTTATTCGGTGAGAGAGGGGACTGCGGCAGCCGGGATGAAGGATCAGGTCAGTCAGGAAGTCAAGAAGAGAAGAGCGCTGGAACTCATAGATATCTCTAATGAACTCGAGGCCGGGTTTGCGGGATCTCTCGAGGGTATGACATGCCGCGTGATAGTTGAGAAGACAGGTGTTGACGGTGCAGAAGGATATACTCCCTGGCATGTAAGATGCGTAATAAAGGATGCAGGGGCTGATGTAAGATCAGGTGACATACTGACTGCCAGGATAGTATCTTCCGAAGGAAGTTCCGTAACTGCTTCTGTGGCGGGAGAATGATAAGATAAACGCTTGTCAGCTTGTGCAAACAATTGTTTCTTTTCTGTTGATAATCATCACGCCCCATAGTATAATTAATCCAGAAAAGTCATTCGGAGTTTACTATGGATTTTTGTCATCTTCATCTGCATACAGAGTATAGTCTTCTTGACGGTGCGATACGCATCAAGGACCTTGCCAAACGAATCAAGGCGATGGGCATGACATCATGTGCGATCACGGATCACGGCAATATGTTCGGCGCAGTTGCCTTCTACAAAGCCATGACCGCTGAAGGGATCCATCCGGTAATAGGATGCGAAGTATACGTCGCACCGGAGTCAAGATTTGTGAAGAGCGATCATGACAGATCGGGCAATAAGATAAGCGCATATCACCACCTTATATTGCTGGCAAGGGATAACACCGGTCTTGCCAATCTTAACAGGCTCGTCTCCAAGGGATACATCGAGGGATTCTACAGGAAGCCCAGAGTCGACGAGGAACTGCTCATACAGTATCATGAGGGCCTGATATGCCTGTCTGCATGTATGGCGGGGAAGGTTGCCTCTTATATCCTCGCGGGGAATGAACAGGAGGCAGAGCGGACTGCGCTTAAGTACAGGGATATCTTCGGCGAGGAGAATTATTACCTGGAAGTGCAGGCGAATACAACGCCAGAGCAGGCCAAGGTCAATGCTGCTCTTGTCAGGATCAGCAACAGGACCGGAATACCGCTTGCGGCAACGAATGACTGCCATTATCTGACGCAGGCGGATTATGAGACGCATGATGTTCTGCTGTGCATGCAGACCGGCGCCAAGGTTGCCGACCGTGAACGCATGAGAATGAGCACCAATGATTATTATGTGAAGTCGGAGACGGAGATGAGGAAGTTCTTCTCCAATCTTCCGGAAGCTGTGGATAATACCGGTAAGATAGCGGCAATGTGTCATGCGGAGTACGATTTTGAGACTATACATCTGCCTAAGTATGATATTCCCGAAGGGTTTGAGTCGACATCACAGTACCTGACATTTCTCGCTTATGAAGGCCTTGAGAAGAGGTTTACCATAAGCGCTCCCGCCGCAGATCAGGAGGAATATGTCAAGAGACTTGATTATGAGCTCAATGTCATCAATACGATGGGATATACCGACTATTATCTCATCGTGTGGGACTTCATCAACTATGCCAAGACACACGGGGTTGTCGTGGGACCGGGAAGAGGCTCGGGTGCCGGTTCACTCGTTGCCTATGCCGTCGGGATTACCGACCTTGACCCGATAAAGTACGGACTTGTATTCGAGAGATTCCTTAATATCGAGAGGGTATCAATGCCTGATTTTGACGTGGATTTTGCCGATGAGACGAGACAGATCGCGATCGACTACGTCACTGAGAAATACGGCAAGGACAGAGTGGCACAGGTGATCACGTTCGGTACCCTCGGTGCGAAGTCCTGCGTGCATGATGTTACCAGAGTAATGGATTATCCGTATTCGACAGGTGATAAGATCGCGAAGCTGATACCGTTCAAGCCAGGGATCACTCTTGAGCAGGCGATCGAAGCAAATCCGGATCTTAAGTCGCTCTATGACAGTGATGCTGACACAAAGAAGATAATCGATACTGCACTTAAGCTCGAAGGACTCCCGAGGCATCCGTCAACCCATGCGGCGGGCGTCATAATATCTGCTGTTCCGATCACTGATATTGCGCCTATGGCAGTTAATGAGGATACACCGGTGGTGCAGTTCTCCAAGTATGATGTTGAGAGCGTGGGCCTTCTCAAATTCGACTTCCTCGGCCTGAGGACACTCACGGTCCTTCAGGATGCGCTGGAACTTATCAAGGAGGACTATGGCAAGGAATTGTCACTCGAGACGATCCCTCTTGATGATAAGAACGTATATGACATGATAGGCAGAGGAGATACGCTCGGTGTATTCCAGCTTGAGAGCCGGGGCATGACGTCGTTCATGAAGCAGCTGAAGCCGCAGAGCCTTGAGGATATCATCGCGGGCATTGCGCTCTACAGACCGGGACCTATGGACCAGATCCCGAAGTATGTGGCGTGCCGCCATGATGCCTCCAAGATCGTATATGATCACCCGCTTCTGGAACCGATCCTGAAGGTGACATACGGATGTGCGATCTATCAGGAACAGGTCATGCAGATAGTAAGGGATCTCGCCGGGTTCTCTATGGGTCAGAGCGATAACATAAGACGTGCCATGAGCAAGAAGAACAAGGCAATCATGGAGGAGTACAGGAATCTCTTCGTCTTCGGCGGTAAGGATGATAAGGGACACGAGATCGACGGTGCGATAAGCCGCGGTGTTCCCGGCGATGTCGCCATGAAGATATTCGATGATGTTGCGGGATTTGCAGGATACGCATTTAACAAGTCGCACGCCGCGTGCTATGCCGTAGTCGGATACTGGACTGCTTATATCAAGTATTATTATCCTGTCGAGTTCATGACGGCCACACTTAATTCGTTCAGGACAGAGCTCGTCAAAGCATCGAGCTATATCACTGCTTCGGAGCAGATGGGAATACCTGTCTTACGGCCTGACATCAATAAGAGCTTTGCAAGATTCACGACCGAGAAGACAGATGACGGCAGGATGGGTATAAGGATAGGACTTACTGTCATCAAGGGCGTCGGTGAAGGTCAGGTCAGGCAGATAGAGGAAGACAGGGATAAGCGTGGAGAGTTCAGGTCTTTTGAAGACTTTCTCGTGAGAGGATCCGAGCTTGGGATCAAGCGTAATACTGTTGAGTATCTGATATGGGCTTCCGCGCTCGACGGTCTCGGGTATAACAGAGCCACCATGGTAAGGACGTGTCAGACTGAGCTTGAGAGTCTTGCAGTGAGACAGAGCCGTAAGATCGACGGACAGCTGAGTATTTTCGATGCGATGGACCAGAATGCCGGAGGCATGAGCGACAGCGATTATGTGACCGTGTATGAGGCTGATGAATATGATCACGATGTTAAACTGGCATATGAGAAGGAGGCTATAGGGCTCTATCTGTCAGGACATCCGCTCGCACCGTATACCGGCAGGATCAACGGACTTGTGGATTTTACGAGTATGGATGCCAGGGATATGATAGCTGCCGGTATGGGAGACAGGCTGGATGATGACAAGCAGGTTATAATGGCAGGCATCATCAATAAGTTCAGCATCAGGTATACCAAGTCCAAGACGCAGATGGCAACTGTAGAGATGGAGGATCTGACGGGACCTTATGAGGCTGTTGTCTTCGGGAAGATCCTTGATTCCATAAGGCCGCTTCTTCTGAACGGCAGCAAAGTCATAATAGCCGGAAGAAGGCATATGAGAGGGGATGATTTCTCGGTCTTTATAGATAGGATGTACCCGATAGATAATGTGCCCGGCAATCTGAAGTGGCAGGATAGGCGATCGGAATCTTCGTCAGGACAACAGGAGCCGGTAAGCCGGAATGTCCGGAGCGGCAATACCGTACAGAATCCTGATAAAGGAGGCCTTGTAAGGATCAGGTTCAATAAGACGCCGTCATCACCTGAATACAATATGCTCATGAACCTGCTCGTGTATTTCCACGGCAACTGTCCGGTGGATGTGGTATTTGCATCTGACGGGAGCAGCTTAAGGCTTGATCCCGTATGTAATGTGGATGCCTCGCCGGAAGTGCTGGACATATTATACAGGTTCGCAGGTAAGGATAATGTGGAGTTTATATCCTAATGGTGACTATTGGTGTATAATCTCTAAGGAAATGTTTTTAATACGGAGGAATCTATATGCCTTTAATTTATAACGAGAACAACCTTCCTGAGATCAATACTCTCAGGGCAAAGAATTACGACAATGTGAATCCTGCCGATGTGGAGGATATCAAGAGGATAGGTATCCTGACAAGCGGCGGCGATGCACCGGGAATGAATGCAGCAATAAGATCCGTGGTACGTGCCGGCAGGAATGCCGGATTTGAGGTCTATGGAGTTCAGCGCGGATATCACGGCCTCTGGAAAGGCGAGATAAAGGAACTGACCGGCAAGGATGTGTCGGAGACTCTGCAGCG
>CADBNJ010000018.1 GCA_902795955.1 Oscillospiraceae bacterium | reverse complement strand
GTACCATTTCTTGCTGATCTTGCGCCATGCGTTCGTCACCTTGCTTCCGGATTCCACGTAGTACCAGTATGATCCGATCTGATTCCAGCCGTTGTTCAGGGCAGGCTCCGGGGGAGTGGGATCGTCTCCGCTGTGGTTTGCATAAGGCCATGCAGCGTTGATGATCGCCGAGGATATCCCGGTCTTCCACTTGAGATTCTTCCTGTCGAAGATACTGTATTCGCTTGAGACATTATACTTCCCGTTATCCCATATGAAGCACTTGATACCTCTCTTGCCGGCTGCATCGACAAAGTATGAAGCGTAGCTTGCGATAGCTGAATCGTTACTCTTGTACATCGCACCGAATTCACCGATTATTACGGGAATGCCCTTGCTGTCCGAGAAGGATTTGAGACGCTTCATTATCGTGTCGATCTCAGTCTTGTCGCTGCTCCGGAAATCATTGTGGACCGAGGTCCATGTGACTGTCTTGGAATCCCCCGTAAATGCCCAGGGATCGTAGCAGTGGGCTTCACAGATCAGGTGGCCTGTAGCACTGTCTGTCGGCACCTTGAAGTTATTCAGGGTACTGGCGTATATCGAGGCAACATAGTTGTTGACGATAAGATTGCGCTGAGCATTATTGCCGCCGGTTGCTCTGACTGTATCGACGAACAGCTGCGCGTAGTCGTTGAGCGGCTTGTATGAAGATGAATTCGACGGTTCATTCCAGCTGCTGTTCGTATCCATCATTTCGTTATAGCCTTCGAAGAGGAGACGTTCGCCGTAGTCCTTGAACTCATTGGCGATGTTCCGCCACAGCCCGGCGAATTTTGTCTTTGTGTTGTTATAAGTTGTGCTGTCAGCGAATATCCATGACACCTTGTCTCCGCCTTTGACGCCGGTATCGTGATGGACGTTGAGGATAACATATAATCCGCTGTTGTAGCAGTAATTGACGACGGTCTTAACGCGGTTCATCCATTTGGTGTTGACGTTGCCGCTGCTGTCGATATGCTGCGACCAGGTGACAGGGATCCTTACCGCATTGAAGCCCTGAGCCTTGACGCTGTCGATCATGGCCTGCGTCGTCACGGGATTGCCCCATGCGGTCTCGTAGGCGGACGTGCCCGAGGAAGAACTGATCGATCTGCTGTAGGAATCAAGGGAGTTGCCGAGATTCCATCCGGCGATAATGTTTTTGGTTGCTTCCCCGGCGCTCTCGAAAGAGCTGCCTGCCAATACCTCTGAATGCGGCATGCACAAGAATGATGCAGCCGCAACCGATAACATAACGACCGATGCTATGACCGATCTTATTCTCGTTGCGAACATAGCGTTATACCTCTGTTTGTCAGAATTTGATCAAAGATTGCTTCCGTTAGACTCGATAACGTCCTTGTACCAGTAGCCGGAGTCCTTGATAATGCGCTCCTGCGTCCGGTAATCGACATAGACGAGTCCGAACCTCTCGTCATAACCTTCGGCCCACTCATAGTTGTCCATGACCGACCAGTGCATATATCCGATTACGGGGAGTTCGTCAGCCGCCTTGCTGAGTTCCTTGAGATAACGGTGGGTAAAGTCGATCCTGTACGAATCGTGGACCTTGCCGTCGAGGCACACCCAGTCGTGCTCGCTCATGCCGTTCTCGGTGATCATGATGGGGAGATTGTAGCGCCTGTAAAGGAACTTCGCTGACCAGTACATCGTAGTGGGTGTAACAGGCCAGTTGATAGCCGTGTGAGGGCAGCCCTGATACCAGTTATCGGGATAGCCGCTCGCGTCAGGTTCGTGGCCTGCGTGATAGTAGATATTAACTCCGTAGAAGTCGAGAGGAGCGGAGATCATTGCCCATTCCTCGTCAGTGAATCCGGGGAGGAGATCGCCTGCCTCTCTGACCAGTTGCTCAGGATAGCGTCCCAGATATACCGGGTCTGACCAGTAGGACATGGACATGGGGAAATTATCGATGTTGCACCAGAATGTATCCTCATAAGCCTTGTCGATCTCTTCCTGTGAGTCATCCTTCGGTCTGAATGTAGAGGCATACGGAGCCATGGAGATATACGCCTTCTGCTTGGCGTGCTCTCTTATGTATTTGACTGCCTTGCCGTGTGAGAGCAGCATGTTCGCTCCCATCTGAAGGAGCTCCGGCGTCGAGCACTTCTGGAACGGCGCGAAAACGCCGATCTTCAATCCCACTCCCAGCGTGCACTGCGGCTCGTTGAATGTCATCCAGTACTTAACCCTGTCTGACAGAGCATCAACTATGACTTTTGTATACTCGAGGAACCACTCGGAGGAATCCTTGTTCTTCCATCCGCCCCTGCAGTCCAGCGCGTAAGGATAATCCCAGTGGAAAATGGTAACGAGCGGCTCGATCCCGTTGGCGATCAATTCATCGACGAGATCCGAATAGAACTTAAGGCCCTTCTCATTAACTTTGCCGACACCCTCGGGAAGCACACGTGCCCAGCTGATCGAGAATCTGTAAGCCTTAAGCCCCAGCTTCTTCATCATGGCCACATCTTCCTTCATATGGTGATAGTGATCAACAGCCATCTCGCCCGTCTCATTGTGCTTTATATGTCCGTACTTGGCTGATACGTCCCAGATGTTGAGCCCTTTGCCGTCTTCATTCCATGCGCCTTCGATCTGATAGGAGGCAGCAGCAGCGCCCCAGATAAAATCCTTTGCAAAAGCCATAAGAGTTACGCTCCTTTGTGTGATTGTACTATTTAATTATACAATAAAAAGGGCGGCTTTGAACTTCTCATTCTATCATATATCCCGAGACGATATCGACTACGCGGCTGAGCTCGTCGTTGCCGTAGATGTAGCCGCTGTAGAGTTTGTGGCTCTGACCGTCTTTGTCGTAATAGATGAAGCTGTACTGCGTTCCATCACAGACATCTTCGCTATAGTTGGCGTACTTGTCGTGTTCGTAACAGTCGATGCAGAATTCATATATTGACACAAAATCCTCGTCAGACATTGCGAGTACGGCTTTCTGTACCGGGTTTGGGAGAATGACATCGCCGGAGTAGGTTACTGTCATCGTATTGCTGGCGGCTTCGAACTGCTCGCGCGTCATCTCACCGGAGGGGATTATCTTGACTTCGAGGAGCGGTCCGCTGATCTTGTGGAGTTCTGCAATGTTGACTTCGGGTTCTTCCTTGGTCTTGCGAGGGCTTTTTGCCGAGCAGGAAGCGATGCCTGTAAGCAGTGCTGCAGCCAGAATTATACTGATCAACTTTTTTGTGTTTATCATTGTGATACATCCTCCGTTGTGTTGCTGATAATGATACAACGGTCAGCGGCGAAATGTTGCAGAAAGCATCACATATTGATGTGATACAATAAAACAAAAACTGCAGAATGACATTCTGCGCTAAGACTCCGGGAGGCGTGCGGCAATGGATCTTAAGGGTATGGATCTGGCGGAAGCGTATTACAGACAGTATGGTGAACCCATGCTTCGCGAACAGTTCCCGGAACTGGCGGATAAGGTTGCCGCGGGGCTTATCGGGAGCGGGTCTGAGTGTCTG
>CADBNJ010000017.1 GCA_902795955.1 Oscillospiraceae bacterium | reverse complement strand
TGCTCGAATGTCGGTGTGGCGATCATGGTAAGGATCAGGCCGCAGCTGGCGGATCACGAGCACATGTATTTCGAAGGGCTTCAGAAGGGCGTCAACAAGAGCTACAACAAAGCATTCAATCAGGCGCACAAGTATTATTTCGGCAAGCTCGGCGGCAATGGCGGCGGCGGGCCCAAAGCGTCGAAATAAAGCCAACATAAATCGTAAAACTAACATTTATATGTGCGCGTCTGATATTAAGAGGACCGCCCAAGTGTTACAATTGCCGCATGGAAAACAGACTTACAGAAGGCAAACCGTTCAGTGTCATTTTGAGATTCATGCTGCCGCTCGTGATCGGCAACATCTGTCAGCAGCTCTATAATCTCGTTGATACGATAATCGTAGGCAGATTTGTCGGCCCGACGGCCCTCGCGGCGGTGGGATCGACCGGTACGATCATGTTCTTCATCGTCGGCACCTGCACCGGTATGGTCACCGGCTTCTCGATCGTTACCAGCCAGAAATACGGGGCGGGCGAGACTGAAGAAGTCAAAAAGAGCGTAAGCAACGGCCTCATCCTGTCATTTATCATAATCGTGTTATCGACCGTGGTCACAGTGGCCGTGATCAAGCCTGTGCTTCAGCTGATGAACACGCCTGAAGACATATTCGACTATGCTTACGACTACATATCGATCATCTGCCTCGGTATATTCGCGACAGTAACTTATAACTTTTTCTCTGCAGTGCTAAGAGCCATCGGCAACAGCCGGATACCTCTGATATCACTTATCATATCCGCCTCGCTCAATATAGGTCTCGACCTTCTGTTCATTATCGTGTTCGAAATGGGGACGGCCGGAGCCGCCATTGCAACAGTACTGTCGCAGGCGGTATCAGCTCTGTTCTGCCTGATCTACATCCTGCTCCGAGTTCCTGAACTCAAGCCCTCACGCAGTCACTGGCGCCCCTCGCGCATTATGATAACAGGTGAACTCATGCAGGGTATCCCTATGGCACTGCAGACAGGCATCACCGCATCCGGTACCATGATCATGCAGAGTGCCATCAACCTGTTCGGCTCCATTGCCGTTGCAGGCGTCACCGCGGCATCGAAGCTGCAGATGATCATGACACAGGCGATGTTCACGTCAGGACAGACCATGGCTGCATATGTCGGCCAGAATTACGGCAAGGGCGATTATCAGCGTATCCGCGAGGGTATCAAAGCCGCCCTCAAGATGTTCGTTGTTTATAGTATAGCTGCTGCCGTGATCACGATGATAATCCTGCCGTATGTGCTTCCCGTGTTCTTCGAGGAAGGTGTTGACATCACGGATTATCTGCCGTGGGCGAGGATCTATATAGTCGAGTGTTCGATCTGCTATTTCTTCCTTGCGATGGTCTTCATATACAGAAGCGCGATCCAGGCAGTCGGCCACGGATTCACGGCAATGCTCATGGGTGTCGCCGAGCTGTCCGCAAGGCTTGTCATGTCAGTAATATCTATGATAGCCGGATCATTCTATCTGGCCGTGGCATCGGATCCCTTCGCATGGATAGTCGCCGCGATGCTGGGATTGTTTATATTTGTCAGGCTGATGAGGAAGATAGAGAAGCAGAATGCTTCTGCTCCTGAACTCAGTCGGGCGCAGAATGCTGCTGCCCCTGAACTCAGTCGCACTTCGCGGCGATGAGTGTGCGCAATATTATTCGTAAGCATAGCCGCTCGTGCTCAAAGGAGTTCAGGAGCAGAGCATTCTGCTTGCATATAGTGGTCGGGGTGGCTTAAGTGGGTTGGACATGCCAGTAGATTTGAACGACAGATGACAGCAGGGCTGAGGATGATGTATCCGCTAGAATTTAATATTTTCCGCTACATTTTGTAAAAAAAACATACCGGTGCAGGAATGTAGAGACATCTGGGGTCAATGTCTCTACAATTTGTAAAAAAGAACGCTCCGGTGCAGGAATGTAGAGACATCCGGGGGCAATGTATCCGTAAACCTGCGCGGGAAGCCGGTCAGTGCATAAAAACGGATACATCCGGGGGTAATGTATCCGTAAATCCGCACGGGAAGCCGGTCTGTGCATAAAAACGGATACATCGGGGAGTAATGTATCTGTAAACCCGCACGGGAAGCCTGCTAGTGCAGAATTGTAGAGACATCCGGGGGTAATGTCTCTACATTTTGTAAAAACGAACATTCCGGTGCAGGAATGTAGAGACAATCGGGGTCAATGTCTCTACATTTTGTAAAAACAAACACTCCGGTGCTGGAATGTAGAGACATCCGGGGGCAATGTCTCTACATTTTGTAAAAGCAAACACTCCGGTGCTGGAATGTAGAGACAATCGGGATCAATGTCTCTACATTTTGTAAGAACAAACACTCCGGTGCATAAAAACGGATACATCCGGGGTCAATGTATCCGTAAATCCGCACGGGAAGCCGGCCGGTGCAGCAAATCAGAGACATCAGGAATCTCCTGACCGGGCGGACACCTGATTCACCTTCCGCTGAAGCCGCAACAGCAAGTGCTGCGTGATCCGCCGGTGGTCAAGACCAACACTCACAGCGCGTGATGATAAGTGCTTTTCGCGTTGGACACCCGCCTGATAAGGATAAAATAGGCAATGAATATCATTGTGGACGTAACTACCCAGCTGACCGGATAGACAGCCATCAGGCTCATAAATGATGGGTCTGCCGCAAACACTGTGTATACCCACACTATTCTCAGGCCGCAGATACCTATCAGGGACAGTATTGCCGGAGCCAGAGACCTTCCGTAACCGCGCATCGCGCCGGACGAGGAGTCGACGAGGGCGTTGATGACTTCAAAGCCCACTATCGCCGTGATCCTTATCATGCCGAGCTCGATTACCTCAGGCTCGCCGGTAAAGAATGACAACAGCCATGTTCCCGTGAACATGATGACCGATGACATTAACATAGTCGTTCCGCACGTCATCAGAAGCGATAATCTGAATATCCTGCGGCATCTCGGGATATTGCCCGCACCGTAATTCTGTCCGATGAACGTCGTTGTCGCCTGCCCGAAAGCATTGACCCAGTAATACGCCATGATCTCTATGTTGAAGGCGGCCGAGGACGCTGCCATAACTACGGAACCGAGGCTGTTTACGGCTGACTGGATGATGATGTTTGCTATCGAGAACATACTGCCCTGGATTCCTGCGGGAAGCCCTATCCTGAGTATCTTGAAGAGCAGCCGCGTATCGATCCTAAGCTCGGAGATTGTTATCCTGAAGTCATCATCGCGCTTCGTCAGCAGAACGAACAGGATCGCGCTGCTGAGGGCATTGGAGATTACGGTGGCCAGGGCTACTCCAGCAACTGACATGTTGAATACGAGGACGAACAGCAGGTTCAGCCCTACGTTGACTACTCCTGACAGGACGAGACATACAAGGGGCGTCTTTGTGTCTCCCCTGCTCCTGTAGATCGCGGATTCAAAGTTATACAGCAGAACGAAAGGCAGTCCTGCCAGGAAAATGCGGAGATATATCAGAGCCATGCCGAAGACTTCCACGGGGACTCCGAGGAGCGTCAGGAGCGGGCGGGATACGATCTCGCCGAACAGCGCCATCACGGTTCCGCTCACGACGGAGAACACGATCGATGTGTGTACGGTCTTGCTTATGTCCTCCGATCCGCCCTGGCCGATAAATCGCGCTATTATGACGTTGGCGCCGAGGGCGATCCCCGAGAAAAGGTTGACGACAAGTCCGGTTATGGCGCTGTTGCTGCCCACGGCTGCCATGGCATCCTTGCCGACGAACTGACCGACTACAGCCACGTCCGCGGCATTGAAAAGCTGCTGCAATATTGTAGTTGCAGCCAGCGGGATGACAAAAAGCAGTATCTTATCCCACAATGAACCGTTGAGCATGTCGATATCTTTGCGCATTACAAATAATTATCACCAAAACTTTCGAATATCAATACAAAAATTTAGTCAAAAAGCGTTAATAATCTTTCTTGTTTGCACAGAACCTTTTTGCTACGATATGTTTACGCTATTTTTTAAGTACATTTGGAGGCAAGTTATGATTGAAGGTCTTCGTAAACCGGTAGGTTTTCATCAGAAGAGCAAAGTAGTAGTTATTGGTGCAGGTAACGTCGGAGAAGCTATCGCATATACACTTATGGTCCGTATGCAGGCCAATGATATTGTTTTGATCGATGTCAATCAGCAGCGCGCAGGTGCCGCAGCTCTTGATATCGCACACGGTACGGGATTCTACCGTCAGGTATGGGTAAGGACCGGTGATTACGACGAGTGCAAGGACGCTCAGCTCATCATCATCACTGCAGGTCTCGGCAGGAAACCCGGTCAGACAAGACTTGAGCTTGGTCAGACTAACGTTGCCATCGCACGTGACATCGCCCGCAAGATCATGCAGTACAATGACAACCCCCTGATCCTCGTAGTTACCAACCCTGCAGACGTTGTTACGGCAGCAGTCCTCGAGGAGACAGGTCTCAGGAGAGGTCAGGTAATCGGTTCAGGAACATCACTTGATTCGGCAAGATTCCGTTATTTCATCAGTGAAGCACTTCACGTTGACGTTGAAGACATCAGCGGATATATCCTCGGTGAGCACGGCGACAGCCAGGTACCCATCTGGTCAGCCGTAAGCATTGCAGGTATTCCCCTCTCAGTTTATGAGAAGCAGTCAGGGATCACTCTCGACCGCGCTCATATAGCAGAGATGACCAAGACGAGCGGCGCCGACATCATCAAGGGCAAGGGTGCCACATTCTACGGCGTGGCAATGGCAGTATCCAACATCACCGAACGTATCATGAATGACCAGCAGGGCGTCGTACCCGTAGCACACCTTATGGGACCTCAGTTCGGCAAGTGGGCAAATGTATGCTTCTCAATGCCCTGCATCGTAGGTTCTGACGGAATCGAGAGAACGATCGACATTCCCCTGTCTGATGAGGAGCGCGAAGCGATCGACAAGTCAGTTGAGATCATCGGAGATATGCAGCAGAAGCTCGGCATCTTCACACATCTCACGACACCTCTGGAATAATCTTACCTGCGTCCGCAGCAGAACATAAGAACATCATAAGACCTGACAAAGACCCGATCCGCGTCAGGTCTTTATTATTGTCCTTCCGCCCAAATGTGTTTTGCAGAAATGCCTTACCCTGTCGGCAATCCATGAACAGACAACGCACAGGATGGTCGTTAATGCGATAGTAACCGTATTGGCAAGGAGATTATACTTCCAGTCGACATTGTTGATGAACCAGACCTTGATATAATCCTCGAACACCCAGTGTACCAGGAAGAAATCCATCGAATGAACGCCGATCCACCGCAGGCCCCGCAGTATGACGTTCTTCCCGTAGTCATGATCCCTCAGCCGCTCCCTCAGTCTCATCACAAAACAGATTGCACATGTGGAATATACCAATGATCCGACAGTTACAAAGCTGACGGAGATTATCGGATCCATTGTTGTCAGGAGGAAAAAGTAAGCGGAGAGCATGTAGAGCTCAAGCCCGATCACAAAAAGACACGCACTTCCGGCCAGTGTGATCTTCTTCAGCAGCTTCCCCTCCGTATTGCGGCAGTATAACCCGAGAGTATAGAAGAATATGAAGCTGGTCGCATAAAGTGTCTCATTCGGGAACTTGGAACCGTTGCTAAGTTTATAGATTACGTGAATGACGTTATTGGCAAGATTGATGACAAATGATGCGATCAGCACCATCTTCTTATTCCTGATCTTGAAGAACAAAGGCGACAGGATTACAAGCTGCATCATCAGGAGCAGAAAGTACAGCTGTATTCCGTTCGATCCGAGCAATATGCTCGTCAAAGTAACCTCGTTGTGATAAACACAAACCTCGATTACGGAATATATCAAGGACCATACGATGAAAGGCATCATGAACCTGACTGTTCTGTTGACATAAAACGGCCTGATCCTGTCGAAATACTTCCTGTGGACCATAAATCCCGACACGAATACAAACATGGGCACGGTGACATTGATCACACACCGCAGGAGGATCCATTTGTTGAAGAGGAAACTGTAAGGCGGAAACATGTAATCCCCTGTGATATAATTCCACCCGCCGATATCATGACCGATAAAAACGCCGTAAATAAGCAGTCCGCGGATAATATCCCAGAAATCATCACGTTTCTTCAGAGAAGGGGCCGCAGCCGTTAAATCCTGATAAGCACTCATACGGGAATTATACCATCATGGAACATCAAAGAACAACAGTACCTCAGTATTCCCGTAAATCCGCCTCCGCGGCTTGTCTCATAAAGAGCGCTTCTGATGCGCGCCGGATCGTCCGTTACTATGCCGTCGACCCCGCAGTCGACAAGCCTCTGAAGCGAATCCTCATCATTGACAGTCCAGCAGAAAACAATGCTGCCGCGTTCGTGGATCTCCGCCACGAGTTCTCTTGTTATGCTGTTTACTTCTATACTGAACATATCCGCATAAGGGAAATCTGTTACGCTCCCCCACGCCAGAGACATGCAGTATATAGTCTTCATAGAGGGATCTATCGCTTTCACGCGCTCAAGAGGCCCGGGCTCAAAACAGAGTATCGCTGTCTGATCGTGCATGTTGTTTGCATTGATTATCCCGAGGACATCCTCCTCTATCCCCTCAGCCATATCTTCCGGCTTGATCTCCACCTGGACGAACATGTTATGCAGGACTTTGAGTGCCTCATCAAGAGTAGTGATCCTGAGCCCCTCGTAATCCTTCGAGAAACGGGACCCCACATCGAGCTTCATTATCTGGTCGTAAGTCAGGTCATGAACAAACACATCCGCCCCGCTGATCCGCTTAAGATTCTCGTCATGGCAGACTACTATCACCCCGTCCTTCGTCCGGTGAACATCCAGCTCCGCCCATTCGGCTCTCCCGTCCGCAGCCAGCCTGAATGCGGGATACGTGTTCTCCGGCGCATTGGCTGAATCCCCTCTGTGCGCCACGATCACCGGATACTCCCGG
>CADBNJ010000016.1 GCA_902795955.1 Oscillospiraceae bacterium | reverse complement strand
GCATCCTGATGTGATCCGGAGAATGCGGTAAATACGAGCTTGCCGGACCACGGATGCCTCGGCTCAACGCGCATGCCGGTGCACTCCTCGTATATATCAACGCACTCATTGATATTGGAGAAATCCAGCACGGGATCTACCCCCTGCATCATCATGTTGACCGCCATCGTAATGATATCCACATTACCAGTCCTCTCACCGTTGCCAAACAACGTACCCTCTACCCTGTCTGCGCCTGCGAGAAGTCCCATCTCTGAGGCTGCTACACCCGTGCCACGGTCATTATGAGTGTGAAGTGATACGATTATCTGATCTCTCCACTTTGTATGTGTACAGAAATACTCGATCATGTCGGCATACACGTTGGGCAATGTATATTCCACCGTCTCCGGCAGATTGATTATGACCTTATTATCCTCTGTAGGCTTCCAGATATCGAGCACGGCATCACATATCTCCACTGCGAAATCAGGTTCCGTGGAAGAATAACTCTCGGGCGAATACTCAAGTATCCAATTGGTATCGCTGATATCCTCGTCTATGTATTCCCTGATCATCCTGGCGCCTTCTTCTGCAAGCTCAATGCACTCCTTGCGGCCAAATCCGAACACCACGTCTCTCTGGAGAGCAGACGTTGAATTATACAGGTGGATAATAACATTGGGCGCACCGTAAACGGCTTCCATAGTCTTATCGATGATGTGCTTTCGCGATTGGGTAAGAACCTGTATTGCAACATCGCCGGGAATAAGGTCATTATCGATGAGATAACGGCAGAAATTGAAATCAGTCTCGGAGGCAGCCGGGAACCCGATCTCTATCTCCTTAAAACCGCACTTCACCAGGAATTCAAAGAACTTGACCTTCTGCTCAAGATTCATGGGAACTACCAATGCCTGATTGCCGTCCCTCAGATCCACCGAGCACCAGACAGGAGCTTTATCGATCGTCCTCGACGGCCATCTGCGCTCTGTCAGATTCACTTCGGGAATCTTCACATACCTCTTGTAATTCATATGTACCTCCAATATATAAGCCCCTTCTCTCTTATTCATAGAGACGAAGGGGCGTTCGCGGTACCACTCTACTTCACCCGTGACGGGTGCACTTTGCGGATACGGGATGATCTCCGATATCCTGTCCCTGTAACGTGGGGCTCATACGTTCCGGTCTACTGATATGTTCAACCGGACAGCTCCGGGGTGAGTTCTTCGGCTTCGTATCTTCTTGTCTCGCACCGACCGACAATTCTCTGTAAGCCTTAAAACCGAATACTATTCCTCTTCAACGCCTTTGGCTATTAATCGAAATATAACAAAAAGCGAACAAAAGGTCAATATCAGTAATCCGTAAAGAAGAAATAATTGCCGTCGACCAGAACCGCTTCTGTGTGAGGACGATGCGTATAATAATTAGATTTGATCAGATAGACAGTTGCATCCGGATGAGACCGCTCCATATCATCCAGATATATCTCCAACCCTCTCAGGCTGTCATCGGGTTCTTCTTCACGGATCTTTCTGTCCATAATATCGATACTGCTCAGCTTGAAAACATGTTCTGCGGCGTTCTCAAGTTCAATCGTCTTCTGCTTCGTATATTCCTCCGGAGCCGTGAAACTGACTGTAAAATGGCCTTGTCCCTGCAAAATGGAGGGAAGAAAATCGAGCTTATAATCAGTAACGCCGTCCGGTATAGTCACAGGAAAAGAATCCGGTGCCTTATGAGATCTATAACAATAGAAGACCTGATACCTGTATCTCCACTCCGAACTGCTCCTGAACGGCAGTCCCATGGACAGAAGAAACAGTGAGATCAATCCGCCGGTAACAGAAGTTATAACAGAAGCTGCGATAAGTGACGATCTTTTCTTGATCTGCCTCCGCTTTGCGATAAGAACAGTAAGAATGACCGATATGATAAGCGAGAATGCGGCAGACAGGATAAAATTGAAAGAAGTCACCAGAATAAAGCAGATGACACTAAATCCGAAGATCAGGTAGAACAGGACACAAAGAATGGCAGATAACACCATAATTATGCCTTCCTGTGAAGTTTGTTCTTGATCCAGTTTACCCAGTATGTGGCCTCATCCATCTTGAACAGGAACGCAACGGCAAAGTATACAGCAACGGCAGCAATGCCTTTGGCTGCGATTATTCCGATCTGAACGATCTTGGTTCCGTTACCGGGAAGAAGCCTGTCGAAGACCGCAATTACGGCACACATAACGATCGTACAGAAAAGACTCTGTCTCACAGTCTTGGATACACCGACAGGAGCAATATCCTTGTTCCTGTTATACACAATACAAAGTATCAGCATCTGAAGAATGCTTGTAACAGAATATGCGATAGTCAGGGACATGGGGCCGGCACCAAGATGTATAAGGATCGTACATACGATGGGATTAGATACAAGACCTATGCATCCGGCGAACAAAGGAACCTTAGTATGTCCTATAGCATTGAAAGCATGATTGAACAGATATACTACGGAATGAGTGACTATCGCTAAGCTGTAGCCTACCAGGAATATGCTGGCGGTCCATGCATTATTATCAGTGAAATGTGATGACCACTGATACACTACCTTAACCACATCGTAACTTAAAAGCGCCATAAAACCTGCACAAGGGAAAGCAATAAACAATGCACTCTTAAGGCTTGATGACAGATAACCGGACGTATCACTGTATCTTTTAGCCTCGAAGGAAGCAGCGATATTAGGTGTCATTATCGTTCCGATTCCTACAGTGAAGATTCCGTAAGGGATCTGCCACAAAGTAGAGGCATTGCGGAGAGCATATATGATACCTTCACCAAAATCGCCTGCGAAGTAGTTAAGAACAATTACATTGATCTGAACTACCGAAGTGGAGAACATGATCGGAAGAGCCCTCTTAAGCAGCTTATGGAACTCCTTATCACGCGGCAGGAAAATAAACCTGAACTGCTTCAGCTTATCAAATCCTACAAAATACTGATAAAGGAAATAAAGCAGTGATGCAATAAGAACACCGCCTGTTGTGAGCATCAGCTTACTCTCTGAGTTACCTGCCAGAACGTAGATTGCGAGAATTACTATAACATTATAGAAGAACGGAGCGAGCGCTGTCTGATTGAACCTTCTGTAGGCATTCAGTATCGCCATTGACAATGCGGCAAGCATCATGAAGAATATCTGCGGGAACAGTAGTCTTGACGCAGAAGCCGCCAGTGACAGCGTCTCCGGTGTTATCTTGCTATTGTTCATCGCATAAATGTTATATATCGGCTCAGCAAATACAGTTCCCAATATGCAGACAATGATCATAACAACAGAGATGACCGAGACAAAAATGCTGATCGTCCGGACACCCCTCTTCTCTTCCTTGACCGCAAGCGCTCCTGACATATAAGGTGCAATCGAAGAATAAATGGCACCGCCGATGATCAGGTTATAAAAAAGATCCGGGATCGTAAAAGCAAGCGTGAAGGCATCGCGGTAAGTATCATTAAATTTGTGACTCACCACGATATCTCTGATAAAACCAGATGTCTTGGACAGGAGAAGACCTGCCATGACGATCACTGCAGCGACTTTGGCAGATGTTATACCGCTCCTGCGGCGTTCCTTATATGACTTACCGGATTCACTCATTTATAAGACCCAAAACCATCCTGTATGCTTCAATAACCGTCTGCTCACGCACTGATTCTCTGTCTCCCTCGAAAAGGAAGTGATCGGCAAAGCATTTATCTTCGCAGCTCAATCCGATATATACCGTACCCACAGGCTTACTGTCAGATCCTCCGGAGGGACCGGCAATTCCTGTTGCCGACACGGCGATGTCAGTACCTGTAAGTCTCCTTACTCCGGAAGCCATCTGCTTGGCACAAAGCTCTGACACCGCACCGAAATTCCGTATAACATCTTCCGCCACATTGAGAAGCTTGATCTTGATATCGTTGGAATATGATACGACGCTGCCCTCAAAACAGGCTGATGCACCTGATACGGACACTATCTCTGATGAGATCATACCGCCTGTAAGACTCTCGGCAAAACTTATCGTCATCCCCTTCTCTGTCAGGATACGGACAATGTCAGCTGCAAGAATATCTATACTGCCGTTCACTTATTATCTCCTTTTGCCTTCATCTCAAGCCAGTCAATCTGAGTTACCAGCACCTTACGGGGCTTACTGCCCTCAAATGGTCCGATTATACCCTTTCTCTCTAACAAGTCAATAAGTCTTGACGCCCTCGGGTAGCCTACACCCAGCCTCCTCTGCAGGATCGAAGAACTGGCTGAACCATATTCTATTACTATATCCACGGCCTGTTCAAAGAGGTCATCCTCACCGGAACCGCCGCCTCCGTTACCATCAGATGAACCTCCGTCGGAATCGGAAGATGCGACACCTTTCTGAACGATATCAATGATCTCGTCATCATATCTGGCACCGTACTGATTCTTAAGATAATTAACTATCGTCTCAACTTCGCTGTCCGAGACAAATGCGCCCTGCCCTCTTATAGGCTTATTCGCACTGCCCGGATAGTAAAGCATATCACCTTTACCGAGGAGCTTCTCCGCTCCTACCTGATCGAGGATGGTCCTGCTGTCAACGCCTGAGGCCACCGAGAAAGCGATCCTCGAAGGCAGGTTTGCCTTGATGACGCCCGTAATAACATCTACGGAAGGACGCTGCGTAGCGATTATAAGATGGATACCTGCAGCCCTGGCCTTAGCCGCCAGTCTTGATATCTGCGTCTCGACATCCTTGCCTGCAACTGTCATGAGATCGGCAAGCTCATCAATGATCAGAAGTATCAGAGGAAGCCTCTTCTCTCCGTTATAACTCAGATACTCATTATAACCGTCAAGATTCCTTACATTGGATTCGGAGAACAGCCTGTACCTTCTCTCCATCTCAACAACGGCCCATTTAAGGATGTTGGATACCATCTTCGGTTCAGTAACAACAGGCATGATCAGGTGCGGTATACCGTTATAGATCGACAATTCGACGACCTTGGGGTCTACCATGATGAGTCTGACGTCATCAGGTGAAGACTTGCAGAGGATACTGAGAAGTATCGTGTTGATACAGACTGATTTACCTGAACCTGTCTGACCTGCTATAAGAAGGTGCGGCATCTTCGCCAGATCGCAGAAGATCGGCTTACCCGGAATGTCCCTTCCGAGCGCGACGGTAAGAGGCGTGGAATTACGGAATTTGGGATCGTCGATCAATCCTCTTAAGTGAACAGCCTGAGTCTTATCATTAGGGATCTCGATACCGATTGCACTCTTGCCGGGTATCGGTGCTTCGATCCTGACAGAATAAGCCGCCATGGCCATCTGTATATCATCCTGCAGAGACAGGACTCTGTTAACCTTTGTACCTGTAGCAAGCGTCAATTCAAAGCGTGTGATCGCGGGGCCGTGGGTAATATTGACTACATGAGCCTCCACTCCGAAGCTCCTGAGAGATTCCTCAAGCGTCTCCGCTTTCGCCTTGAGCTCGGCATTCGTATTGGAGGTCATGCTGTTCTTATCATCCTGTGATAAGAGATTGGCAGGCGCGGGCTTATAGACAAGATTCTTCCTTGCGGGCTGTCTCTTTGCCTGAGGAACATCAACCGTACGGTTGGAATCAGCCTTGCTCGTATCGATTATCCTGCCCTCTGTCGCACTGAATCCGGTTTGCTTCTCAGGCTTGTTGATCGTTACACTCTCTGCTGCGCCGGCGAAAGTATTATCGCGCGGCTGCTGAACGGGAGGTTCGATCTCGTCAGGCCCGACCACCTCATAAGGAGAGTCGATCTGTTCCTCATGATGCCCGGTGTAAGATCCCGTGTACGACTCTTCATACGGCTCGTCGATTATCTCACCAACCATCCCCGTATCGACTCTGGGGCGTCTTATTGACGTCGTTGCGGCAGATGTTACCTCGTACGGCAGCATATCATCATGAGGTGCCTCTGTATTTGCACCGTCGGACAGATCGTAAAAATCCTGCTGAGGCTTTTTTGCAAGGAAAGACAGTTCATCCGGCTTTTTCTTCTTATGAAGAGGCGGATTCTTCGGCATCGGAGTATACGTGAAATCAGCACTGTATGACTCACCGGCTACACTGTAAGCCTTCTCGCCGTAATTAAGCCTGCCGGGATGAGGAGCGGTATCGGCCCCGAATTCCTGCGCAGATACATCGATAAATCCTGATCTGCCGTCAACCGGCATCCTTGAATTGAAAGGATCATAATCCTTGCGGGGTATCGTAACTTCAGTTCTGTTCGAAGTCGGATCAAAGGGCGGGTTATTGACAAAAGGTGACTGTCCCGCAAAATCAGCAAAGTATCCTCCCTTCGGCTTGGAAACCCTCTGAGCCCTTGCACGGTTAACATTCTCGTAAACACGGTTCGTTCCTGATCTTATGGCTCTCGCAGTGCGCTGTGCTGAGCGCTTGAGGGACACATGGAATACGAGCATAAGCTGTGATACAAAGAATATAATGATCGCAAAGCCGCTGATCAGCTTGCCCAGCACAATGTTAAGCGCTGCAGCAATTCCGCCGCCCAGGATTCCGCCCGTGATGCAGTTGGAAGAACTTCCGGCGGGAGTTACAAGGCTGCTGTCAAGACCGGAGTCCCACAGGAGCGAGATTGCCTTGAAGGCGGATTCTTTGCCGCCGTCATTAACGGATAATTTACGGAAATGCTCGAAATCCATCGATATTACGGCCAGGAAAGCGGAAATGCATATTATAAGGAGCAATACTGACCTGATCCTTATCTTGGACACTCCTGCACGCTTCTCGATGAAATAATCAACTCCCATATAAACAAGCATCAACGGAATGCTGTAAGCCATTGCGCCGAGAAGCCCGAAGCCGAACCTCTTGATTATGTCCCCAAGTGTTCCTGTGACATCGGAAGGAAGATAGAACATCAGCATTAGAGCGATACCCAGGAAGAACAGCAGCATACCCTTCGCTTCATGCTTATTGTCATAAGTCTTACTGCTCATACATTAAGCCTCCGGGACGCTTTGTAAGCACATGCTACCGTCTTGGCATCTTCGATCTCACCGGAATCACACATCCTGAGAAGATCTGTAAAGGGGATCTTCTCCACACGCAGGAACTCGCCCGCGTCGGGTGATCCGCCGGCATAAGACAGTCCGGTAGCCATAAAAAGATGTATCTTCTCTGAACAGTATGCCGGCGTCGCATAGATATAACCCAGGGATTCTATCTTCTCAGCCGTAAAACCGGTCTCTTCCCTGATCTCCCTGCTTACACATTCGAGAGGAGTCTCACCCGTCTCGATCTTGCCGGCAGGAACCTCCGTCAAAACACTCTCTGCGCCGCTTCTGAACTGTCTTACCAGATAACAATTGAGTTCATCATCAACCGGCAGGACACAAGCACCGCCCGTATGTTTAATGATCTCCCTGGTCGTCATCTTGCCGTCAGCCAGTCTGACCGTTCTTACGTCACACTCAAAAACACGTCCTCTGAACACAAACTCTTCGGTCAGTGTCATCTCGAACAATTCATTATCATTACAATCAATACTGCCCATTAATACTCCGCTTATTGCTTGAATTCACGTGAACACCTGACAGCGAGTTCGTCACATCTGTTATTGTACTCATTGTCAGCATGTCCCTTGACCTTTATGAAATTTATCTTATGCACCGAAGACAATGCATACAGTTCCTTCCACAGGTCAACATTGGCAACTTCAGCCTTGGCGCTGTTACGCCATCCGTTCTTTACCCATTTGCCGATCCAGTTCTGCAGGAAAGCATTGATAACATATGCACTGTCAGAATACAGATCGACCTCACATGGTCTCTTAAGAGCTTTAAGGCCGTTGATAACGGCAAGAAGCTCCATTCTGTTATTGGTAGTTGATTCTTCACCGCCGCAGAGCTCTTTGGTAGCTCCGCCTGCCATGAGTATAGCAGCCCAGCCCCCCGGCCCGGGATTGCCTGAGCAGGCACCGTCAGTGTAGATCACAACCTTGGTTAGCTTGGTATCAGCCATCATTACTTACCGTTCTTCATCTGCTTTGTTCTCTCGGCAGCAGCATCAACAGCCTTGATAACGCTGTTGCGCAGACCATTCTCTTCGAGTGCCTTGACGCCGGCGATAGTCGTCCCTCCGGGCGAGCACACCATATCTTTGAGAACAGCGGGATTCTCACCTGTCTCAAGACAGAGCTTGCCGGAGCCCATAACGGTAGCTGCCGCGATCTTGAGAGCATCTGCACGCTTGATGCCAAGGCCTACCGCAGCGTCAGCCATAGCTTCGATAAAAAGCATTACATAAGCCGGTCCGGTACCGGATACACATCCGATGTTATCGAGAGTATTCTCATCACAGATGATCACTTCGCCGCATGTCGACAGCAGCTTCTTAACAACTTCGACCTGCCCGTCACTGAGATTGACGGGGCAGACGGCAGATACTCCGCAGCCCACCTGAGCAGGAGTATTGGGCATGATCCTTACAAATGCTCTGTCACTGCCTATGATACCTGCGATCCTGTCTGTAGTTACCGCAGCCGCGATCGACAACACGGCAGCTTGTCCGCTCATGTATTTGGCAACATCTGAAAGTGTCTCATCAAAATTAACCGGCTTGACCGCTATAAGGATGTAATCCGCATCCTTTACACATTCCCCGATGCTGCCGCACGCCTTTGCACCCGTTGCATCAGCCGCTCTCTTGAGTGAAGGCTCATAAATATCGTAGAGCGAAATGCTTATATCGTCCTCATATCTTGAGGCAAATCCCATTGCCAGAGCTCTGCCCATATTGCCTGTGCCGACAACCGCTATATTCATTCAGATCATCCTCCATCATATAATTATTAAATTATTATAATATAAAATGTCGAAAAACAAGATAACAATTACTTGACATATAACGAACTCTCAATTAAACTACACAATGTTGATTTAGGGGAGTGGCTCAATGGTAGAGCAGTGGTCTCCAAAACCACCGGTTGCGAGTTCGAAT
>CADBNJ010000015.1 GCA_902795955.1 Oscillospiraceae bacterium | reverse complement strand
TATGTGCTTGATGTCCAGGATGAACAGATCACACACTTCACACAGCTCCCTGAACATGCCGAGATACGGCTCGTCATACGTGAACGGACTCCCCGATGTATCAAGCGCCGTATTCACGCCTTCTCTCTTACATATCCTGAAGAATTCCGTCACAAAGCCGGTCTGGAGCATTGCCTCGCCGCCCGACACCGTTACACCGCCGCCGCCTCTCCAGTAAGGCTTATACCTTACGGCCATATCAAATGCCTGCTGCGGTGTCAGATGCATTACGTCACACCCGCCCGCCTTATCCCATGTCTCGGGGTTATGGCAGTATCTGCAGCGCATGTTGCATCCCTGCATGAATAACATAAAACGAACTCCGGGTCCGTCAACAGACCCGAAGCTCTCGATGGAATTAACTATGCCTGTTGTACTCACAGCCTGTCGTGGAACGTTCTGGCGATAACATCGTCCTGCTGTTCTCTCGTGAGCGAGATGAACTTGACCGCATAACCGGATACGCGGATCGTGAAGTTCGCATATTCCGGCTTATCGGGATGCTCCTGACAGTCACGGAGCTTGTCGATGCCGAACACGTTGACATTGAGGTGATGCGCACCCTGATCGAAATATCCGTCGAGCACGCTGACGAGATTGCGCGTTCTCTCTTCGTCGTCGTGACCCAGCGCCTCGGGATTGATCGTCTGTGTGTTGGAGATACCGTCAAGTGCCCAGTGATAAGGGATCTTTGCCAGCGAATTGAGAGATGCAAGAAGTCCGCTCTTCTCCGCCCCGTATGAAGGGTTGGCGCCCGGTGCCAGAGGCGTTCCCGACTTGCGTCCGTCAGGAAGCGCGTTCGTATACTTGCCGTAGACCACATTGGATGTGATCGTCAGGATTGACATCGTGGGCTCGCTGTTGCGGTATGTCTTGCGTCCCTTGATCATGGTGACGAAGGTATCGAGCAGCCACAGACCGATGTCATCGGCCCTGTCGTCATCATTGCCGTACCTGGGGAAATCACCGCCCTCATTAACGTAATCAACGGCATATCCCTCTTCATTGCGGATAACCCTGATCTTGCCGTACTTGATGGCGGACAGCGAATCGATTACATGGGAGAATCCCGCGATACCCGTGGCGAAAGTCCTTCTCACATCAGTATCTATCAGCGCCATCTCCGCTGCCTCGTAATAATACTTGTCATGCATATAATGAATTACATTAAGCGTATTGACATAGAGCGACGCCAGCCAGTTCATCATGGCAGTGAACTTCTCGATGACATCGTCATAATCAAGATACTCGTCGTTTATCCTCTTGAACTTCGGACCGACCTGGACGTTATACCAGATGTCCCAGCCTCCGTTGATCGCGTAGAGGAGACACTTGGCGAGATTGACACGTGCCCCGAAGAACTGCATCTGCTTGCCCGTCTCCGTCGCCGATACGCAGCAGCAGATCGAATAATCATCGCCCCACACGGGCTTCATTACGTCATCGTTCTCGTACTGGATGGACGATGTAAGCACTGATATCTTCGCAGCATATCTCTTGAAATTCTCAGGCAGTCTCGAAGTGTACAGGACCGTGAGATTGGGTTCGGGTGAGGGACCCATGTTCTCAAGAGTATGAAGGAACCTGTAGTCATTCTTCGTAACCATCGACTGGCCGTCAAATGTCGTTCCGCCGACTTCCAGCGTCGCCCATACCGGGTCACCTGAGAACAGTGAGTTGTATGTGGGGATCCTGGCGAACTTGACCATCCTGCACTTCATTACAAAGTGGTCGATAAGCTCCTGTGCTTCCGCCTCGGTGATCTTGCCCGCCTTCAGGTCTCTCTCGATGTAGATATCAAGGAACGTGGACACGCGGCCTACCGACATGGCGGCGCCGTTCTGGGTCTTGATGGCTGCAAGATATCCGAAATACAGCCACTGCACGGCCTCTCTTGCGTCCTTTGCAGGCTCCGAGATATCAAATCCGTAGATCTTGGCCATCTCCTTCATTCCTTCCAGGCTCTTGATCTGCTCGGCGATCTCCTCCCTGAGCCTGATATCATTCTCGAGCATGCTGGACCTGCCCAGCTTGCTCTTGTCTATCTCTTTCATCGCGATGAGGTGGTCAATGCCGTAGAGGGCAACGCGGCGGTAATCGCCTACGATCCTTCCTCTTCCGTAAGTGTCCGGCAGGCCGGTAATGATATGGCTGTGGCGAGCCAGCTTCATCTCGGGAGAGTAGACATCAAACACCGCATCGTTATGTGTCTTGTGATACTGGGTGAAGATGTCGTGGAGCTTCTCGCTGGGCGTATAGCCGTACTGGCGGCACGCCTGCTCAGCCATCTTGATGCCTCCGTATGGCATAAATGCTCTCTTGAGAGGCATGTCCGTCTGAAGTCCGACAACCTTCTCAAGATCCTTCTTAGTCTTGTCTATGTATCCGGGGCCGTATGAAGTCAGTCCTGATACGATCTCAGTCTCCATGTCGAGAACGCCGCCCCTGGCGCGCTCCTCCTTCTGGAGTTCCTGAAGTCTTCCCCACAGGATGTTAGTTCCTTCGGTGGGTCCTTCAAGGAAAGATTCATCTCCGTCATAAGGCGTGAAATTACTGATGATGAAGTCTCTTACGTCGATCTCCATCTTCCATCTGCGGCCTTTGAATCCTTCCCATTGAGCTTTATCAAGCATATCAGCACCCCCCGGAATCATCTGTTCCATTCATTATAACAATATCTTCCCAAAAAGAACGGACTATTTATATCAAGATTTCTTCTTCGCCCTATATATCATTACCAGCACGACTGCCGCGGCAACGAGCACCGTATCGGCTATAAGAAGGATGGTAACAGCCGGCGAAGAACCTCCATTTCCATTCTCCGGTGCGGGAATGGGAGCTGAAGATGTCTGTGCCGCCGCCGTAATCTCCGTTGTCTCGGAAACCTCCGTCGCCGCGGATGTCTCTGACGTCTCTGCCGTCTCAGGAACCTCCGTGATCACGGGTTCAGCAGGTGTTCCGGCAGAAGATATGACCGCCTTCACGATCTGATCTTTCCACGTCATTGTTTTCCTGTTGAATATCGCATACCCGCCTTCGCCTTCCGTCTTGAAATCACCGTTGTCCCAGTAGAAGCACTTTATTCCTTTATCGGATGCCTTCCCGACAAAATAGGACGCATAAAGTGCGATCTGATCCTCGTTGTTCTTGAATTCGGCCCCATACTCGCCGATGATCACGGGCACGTTATTCTTCTTCGCGAAAGCCTCCAGCCTGTTCATTATGTCATCGATCTCGTTCTTATCCTCCTGCCCGAAATCATTGTGCACACCGGTCCATGTAACCGATTGTGATGTCCCGGTAAATCCCCACGGACTGTAGCAGTGGACTTCACATATCAGATGCCCGTCCGAAGGATCTGACGGCACCTTGAAGTTATCGAGCACCGCCTGATCGATCGAAGACACATACGTATTTACGATCAGGTTGCGCTTCTGATTGTTGCCGCCCG
>CADBNJ010000014.1 GCA_902795955.1 Oscillospiraceae bacterium | reverse complement strand
TCCTGTTCGTCAAGACGGGCAATATCTGGTTCTGCTCCGCAATTCACAGTATCTGGAATTGCGTTCAGGGTAATTTCTATGGAATATCCGTCAGCGGAAATATGCCGATGCCGAGCATTTTTGCCACAACATTCACGTCCGGGAAGGAATTGTTCAACGGTGGTGCTTTCGGACTTGAAGGCGGACTCGGCGTTACTGCCGTTCTGGTGCTGGGATGCGTAATATTGTTTTTTGTTCCCGGCAACAAAAAGTTTTCTTCCGGCCAGGCTGTCAGCACAGCTTCGTGACGGAATAGCCATTAATCGGAGGTTGCGGTTTGTCTTTTTTTGATGTACTGTTTACAATTCTTATAAAGCCCCTCGAAATGCTGTTCGAGGTTATCTTTGCGTTATCCCACCGCATCATTCCGGCGCCTTCCGTCAATCTCATCATAATGAGCCTCGCCATCAATTTCCTTGTACTTCCGCTGTACAGAAGGGCAGACGTCATTCAGATGAATGCCCGTGCGAGGGAGAAGGAACTGCGCCCGATGTCGGAACACATCAAGAAGTATTTCAAGGGCGATGAGCGCGTAATGATCATGCAGACATTCTATAAACAGGAGCATTACAGCCCGCTGTCATCACTGAAGAGTCTGATATCATTGCTGCTTCAGATTCCGTTCTTTATCGCCGCATACCAGTTCCTGTCGCATCTGCCGCTCCTTCAGGGTGTCAGCATGGGCCCTATAAAGGATCTTCTGGCGCCGGACGGACTGATCAGGATAGGAGATATGACGATCAATCTTCTTCCTGTGCTCATGACGGTGATCAATATCATCTCGTCAGAGATATACACGCACGGCCAGCCGTTCAAGGATAAGATCGTATTATATCTGTCCGCAGCCATCTTCCTTGTGCTGCTTTATAATTCGCCTGCCGGACTTGTGTTCTACTGGACATTCAATAATGTGTTCTCGCTTGCCAAGAATATTTTCTATAAGCTTAAGAACCCGGGATTTGTATTCAAATGCATTTGTGCCGTTTCCGGACTGGCCGGGATGATCGTTTTGATAATGAAGAGAGGCAGCGTCACCGGAAGGCAGTTTGTATTCCTGATGATAATGGCAGTGATGCTTATTGTTCCTCTTGTAATGCATTTTATTCTGAAGGGGAGAGGGGCTTCCGGAAATCCGCAGATAACGAAAACATCCAAGATCACATATCTGTTCAGTGTTCTCTATCTGACTTTACTGACCGGATTCCTTATACCTTCACAGGTAATATCCGCCGATACTACAGCCTTTATCAATACGGCGGCACACGAATCCCCGTCGAAATACGTATGGTACACACTCTGCATATCCGCCGGCTTCTTCATCGTGTGGGTAAGTGTCTTCTATCTTCTGTCTGACGGCAGATGGAAGAAGATATTCTCGGCAGTCCTTTTTGCCGTTGCAGTTATATCGACCGCCGACTATCTCTTCTTCGGAACAAAGCTTGGGATAATATCATCGGAACTCGTGATAGAAGAGGGACTGAAGTTCGCGAAGTATGAGAAACTGATCAATTGCATAATCGTTGCTGCGGCAGTCTCCGTCTGCATCCTCCTGATAAGGTTCATTCCCAGATTAGTGCCGTATGTGCTCCTTATCGGAATAGCCACTTTCGCGGTCATGGGAATAAGCAACTGCATTAAGATAAGCAAGGAATTTAAGGTATACGATTCGAGTATTATCAATTTCAAGGAGCCTGAGATAAGACTGAGCAGGAACGGGCGCAATGTCGTCGTCATCATGATCGACAGAGCAGCAGGGTTCTTTGTTCCGAGCATCGTCAGGGAGAAACCGAAGCTCAAGAAAGCTCTGGACGGATTCACTTATTATCCCAACACGACTTCCTTCGGCTGCTTCACGCTGATGGGCGCGCCCGGGCTGTTCGGCGGGTATGAGTATACTCCCGAAGAGATGAACAAGAGAGAGGATATGCTGCTGTCGGACAAGTTTATGGAATCGATAATGGTGATGCCCCAGATGTTCAGCAGCGAGGGTTATGAGGCGCAGATAATGGATCCTCCGCTGATATACGGAAATGACAGGATCAGCGATCTGTGTAAATATGAGAACGTGGAAGTGTTCTCAACCGACAATCTGATGAATCCGGCCAAGCAGGCGCTGTACTATTATACCGATAATGCCCGCAACAGGAATTTCTTCCTGTACAGCATATTCAAGACGGTACCTTCAGTGCTGCAGGAATCCGTGTACAGTGAAGGCAATTATCACTCTCTCGGAGTTGTCTACGATGATGAGTATAAGGATGCCATAAGGATCCCGCAGACGTGGAAGAGCAGTTCTGAAGCATCCGGCGCTGATGCCAGGTATCTCGATAACAGATACGTGCTCGAACAGCTCCCTTCATTCACCACGGTGCTTGATGATGACAGTGATCATTTCTTCATGTTCGATAATGAGGCGGCACATCAGCCGACGCTCCTGTCAGAACCGGATTATATTCCTTCGAATAATATAGATAACACTCAATATGACAAAAAGTACTCCTACCGTGTTGCAACAAACCTCGGATTGTCTCTGAGCCTTGCCCAGTACCCGCAGATGGCATCGTATCACGTGAACATGGCAACATATATAGAGCTTGGTCAATGGTTTGATTACCTGCGCGATAACGGATGCTGGGATAATACAAGAATAATAATCGTGTCGGATCACGCGAGGTCCAAGAATTATTTCGGAAAGCAGCTGCGGTTCTATGAGGATCTCACGCTGGAGGATCTGAACTGCATATTGATGGTGAAGGATTTTGACAGCACGGGATTTGAGACGTCAGACGAGTTCATGACTAATGCCGATACGCCTGTCATTGCAACACGCGGGCTGATAGATAACCCTGTGAATCCGTTCACGGGCAATCCGGTCACTGATGAGATCAAGAAGAACGGCCCGGTGCATATCTTTGCATCGCGCAAGTGGAGACCTGAGGGCAATACGGGAACGCATTATCCTTCCGCCAACTGGTACTCTGTTCACGATTCGATATTCGACCGCAATAACTGGGAGTTATTGGGTGAATACTAGAGAGGAGTTCTGACATATGGAAGAAGTAGTGGAGAGGTTTCTGAAATATGCGGCGATAGATACGTCATCTTCTGAGCTGACCGGCAATCATCCCAGTACGGACTGGCAGAGAGACCTGGCAGATGTTCTGGTTGATGAACTCAAGTCGGCCGGAATACCTGACGAAGACATATTCTACGATGTGGAACATTGTTACATTTATTGTAAAATAAGGGGCCGTGAGGATCTTCCGGCGATCGGATTCATATCGCATATGGACACATCTCCCGAGACGTCGGGCACCTGTGTCAAGCCGCGGATCATCGAAGATTATGACGGGAAAGACATTGAATTAGGTCACGGCAAAGTCCTGTCGCCTTCGGACTTCCCGGAACTTCTTCAGTATGCCGGTCAGACTGTCATCACCGCTTCGGGTGACACACTCCTGGGTTCGGACGACAAGGCCGGCATAGCGGAGATCATGACGATGGCTTCTTATGTCATCAGTCATCCTGAACTTGTACACGGAGACATTTGTATTGCATTCACTCCTGATGAGGAGATCGGTGAGGGGACGATGTTCTTCGACATTGAACGGTTCGGTGCTGATTTTGCATATACGGTGGATGGCGGGGTGATCGGTGAATTATCCTATGAGAACTTCAATGCCGCAACAGCCACGGTTACAGTCGAAGGCCGCAATGTGCATCCCGGGGAAGCTTACGGAAAGATGATCAATTCCCAGCGTCTTGCCATGGAGATAGACGGATCGCTGCCTCCGGATGCAAGACCGGAGGTTACGTGCGATTATGAGGGGTTCTTTCATCTGATCGAGATGAGAGGCAACTGCGACAGTACTGTGATGAAATACCTGATAAGGGATCATTCGCGCGAATTGTTCGAAGATAAGAAAAGACTTCTGAGAGATGTCTGTGCCCGCGTGGAGAGCGCCCATCCCGGATCAAATGTCAGCATTGATATTACTGATTCATACTACAATATGCGCGAGGTGATCGTCCCGGACAATATGCATATAGTCAACAGATGCGTTGCCGCGATGGAGAGAGCCATGATAAACCCTCTGATCCGTCCCATCCGCGGCGGCACGGACGGCGCGATGCTGTCATTCAAGGGATTGCCCTGCCCGAACATCTGTGCCGGCGGCCATAACTTCCACGGCATCTACGAATTCGTTACTGCCGAGAGCATGAGCAGGATCGCCAATCTGCTTATTGAACTCGTTAAGCCGTAACACTGAACTCTTTATATGTTAAAATAAGCGAAAGCCTAACGGGAGGTATCCTATGAACAAGAGAATAATTGCATTGTTATTATTATCTTCATTCCTGCTGTCCGCATGTGCCAATGGCGGTGAGCAGACAACTGCTGCAACCCCGTCATCGACAGAGACTGTGCCTACAGAGACAACTGAGACATCAGATACTTCGGAGACGTCAGAGACGACTGAAGAAGCGACAACAGCAACAACTACGGAGATGCCGACTGTGCCTTTCGAGTCCGTTGAACAGCCGAAGGATGCGGTGCCGCCGGAAGGATATCATTTCGTGTGGGGTGATGAGTTCAACGGCAAGGAGCTGAACACGGAGATATGGAACCGTGAGCGCCATGAGAAGGGCTGGGTCAATCATGAGCTTCAGGAATACAAGCTCGACGAGGAGTATGCTTACGTCAAGGACGGCAACCTCATCATCCAGCCGACCAAGGTCGTTGATGATAACGGAGAGGTCAAATACTATTCAGGAAGAGTCAATACATGCGATAAGTTTACGGTCAAATACGGAAGGATCGAAGCGAGGATAAAGACGCCGGAGGGAGTCGGTTTCCTGCCCGCATTCTGGATGCTCCCGAACAGGGGAAGGTGGCCTATCGGCGGTGAGATCGATATCATGGAGATCGTCGGCGGACAGGAGGATACAGTCCACAGCACACTGCATTACGGTAATCCCCATGCAATGGGACAGGGTTCACAGAAGATGGATGTACAGCTGTCCAAGGATTATCACATCTATGCATGTGAATGGGATCCCGCAGAGATCAGATTCTACATAGACGGCGTGCTGTATCACACTGAGACTGAGTGGTACTCGGCAGCTGCCGAGACGTTGAAGTACGATTATCCGGCACCTTTCAACAAGCCGTTCTATATCATCTTCAATGTTGCAGTCGGCGGTGACTGGCCGGGCGATCCTGACGAGAACACCACATTCGATAAGAAGGCCCAGATGAGAGTCGACTGGGTGAGAGTGTACCAGAAGGATCAGTAAAGGGAAACAGACAGCTGACCGGTGTGGCGAGAATGCCGGCACTCACAGAATCATGCACATTTTTTTGCATTTTGTGAACGATTCTGTGTAAACCTGGAATACGAGTTCTACCAAGGAACCCTCCGTTAAAGCCCGCAGCTACTTGTGAGCGGACTTGATCAAGTCGATACATAACAATCCGTGACAGCTCAATGCCGCTGTTCCGGAACTGCTTTGAGCACAAGCGGGCACGTATACAAGAAGTATTGCACATACTGATGCCCGCGATGTGCGACTGAGTTCCGGAACAGCGGCTTTGAGCTTATTTTGTATGGATATCCTCGAACCTCAGCTTCATTGCTTCGTTATGGTCGATCGCCCACTGAACGGCCCATTCGGATTCGAACAGAACGACGGGTTCGTCGTCGCGGTCCAGAACAAGGCATGAAGTGGACGTGAGAGTCATCTTGTGAGGGTCGAATTCAGCACCCTCCGCGTCGCTCTTCACCCAGCGTGCAAGACGGTAGTTGAGGGGAGTTCTCAGGATATCAACACCGTATTCGCCCTTGAGACGGTATTCGAGAACGTCGAACTGGAGCACGCCGACAACGCCCATGATGTATGTCTCGGTACCGATATCGGGCTGCTTATAGAGCTGGACTGCGCCTTCCTGTGAGAGCTGTTCGATACCTTTGAGGAACTGCTTGCGCTTCATTGAATCCTTGGGTGCAACCCTGGCAAAATTCTCGGGAGGGAACACGGGGATCGGATCAAACTCGAACTTGCGGTTCGATGAGATCAACGTATCTCCGATCCTGAAATGACCGGGATCAAAGATACCGATGATATCTCCCGCGTACGCATCCTCAACGATATTGCGGTCCTGTGCCATGAACTGTTGGGGCTGGGCAAGGGTGATCTTCTTGCCGATCCTGAGGTGATTTACCGTCATGTTCTTCTCGTATTTGCCGGAGCAGATCCTGAGGAAAGCCATACGGTCGCGGTGGTTGGGATCCATATTCGCCTGGATCTTGAAGACAAATCCGGAGAACATCTCGTCCGTCGGCTCGGCAAAGCCGTCGCTGGTGTGGTACGGCTGAGGCATCGGGCTCATGTCAAGGAAGTGCTTGAGGAATGTCTCGACACCGAAGTTGGTGATGGCAGAACCGAAGAAAACGGGTGTAAGCAGACCCTTATCGACCTTCTCCTTGTCGAACTCGTCACCGGCCATATCGAGGAGTTCTATATCGTTCTGCAATGTCTCGTAGTGGTCGGGGGATATCATTTCGGCAAGCTTGGGATCGTCAATGCCGGCGACCTGCTGCGTTACCATCGATGCGCCGTGATCCTGATTGGATTTGTCAAAGAAGAGCACCTTGCCGGTCTCTCTCTCATAAACCCCCTCGAAATCACCGTCTGTTCCGATCGGCCAGTTGATGGGGCATGACCTTATGCCGAGCACCTTCTCCAGCTCGTCGATGAGATCGAACGGATTCTTGGCGGCTCTGTCCATCTTATTGATGAACGTGAATATCGGTATTCCTCTCTTGCGGCACACGGCGAAAAGCTTGATCGTCTGCGCCTCGACACCTTTCGCGCCGTCGAGAAGCATCACGGCCGCATCGGCAGCACAGAGTGTACGGTATGTGTCCTCGGAGAAGTCCTGGTGGCCGGGGGTATCAAGGATGTTGATGCAGTAACCGTCATAGTTGAACTGCATTACAGATGAAGTTACTGAGATACCACGCTTCTTCTCGATCTCCATCCAGTCGGATGTGGCGTGGCGTGCCGCCTTACGTGCTTTAACTGAGCCGGCCATATGAATAGCGCCTCCGTATAGGAGCAGCTTCTCGGTCATCGTTGTTTTACCTGCGTCAGGGTGCGAGATTATCGCAAACGTTCTTCTTCTCTGTATCTCTTCGGTCGTTGTAAGTGCCATGTTGATTTCCTTGTTGAATGTATTATTATTGCAGTGGTACATTATATCATATATGACGAGATGAGGGAGATGTTTATGTCAATCAGGCGGGGATGTGCTGCGGCACTTTGCTTTGTAATATTTGCGGCGGTTGTGTCCGGATGTTTTCTCGCCCGGAAGAATCCGCTGTCGAGCGATACCGTGCTTGAGAAGTGTGCGGAATACGATGCCGAGGAATACGGATCGCTGGAGGACATAAAAGCCGACCTTGAGAACAGCAGAGCCCTGCTCGCCGGAATGTATATCAAGCTCGAGGGCGAGAATATCAAAAAAGGACTTACGAACGACAAGATAGGTGATGTCCTCGCAGATGCGCAGGAGGAGATCCTACAGCATACGTACTCCAAGATGATCACTCAGGCAACGATGCTGATCCGGGTCGAGACAGATCGGGACGGCGGAGTGTGCAAGATGATGGCAGTCGCGGCGGATTTTGAAGACGACCAGAATGCGTCCAAGTACTACAAGGCTTTTATCAGGTATCTCGGCGAGACGTATGAGGAGTCCAGCAAAGACAACAACGACGAGTACAGCATTTATACAGTCAAAGAATTCAAAGGGCAAAGGGCGTTCGCCGAGCGCGTTTACATGAAGGCAAATCATGTGCTGATAGTCGCGGGCTACGAGTATAAGAACAATTCTGCGACTGACAGGATGAAGGATTTCTGTAATCTCGTCGGTGTCGAAGCGCCGGACATCAGCTCCTATGACTGCACGAGCAAAGAGAACATTGACCGCATCGGAGAGCTTGCCGCGTTCTACAAAGCCGGCGAATTGAAAAAGAGAGATTTTGAGAACAAGGTGTCACAGGACACAGCGATGTGCGATTATGCCACACTGACCCGGCCCGAAATGATAATTAACCAAATGACCGGATTCGCCCTCGACGACAAGACGGTCACATCATGCAGATGCCTGATAAATCAGGAGAAAAAGGATGATGTAATGTGCGGCTTCTACGTGTTCGAGATCAAGTCGGATTCAGTTCCGAACTCGGTATTGCTCTACGATTCATTCTGCGAATACGTCAAGACTTCCAATCCCGACATAGTCAGGACATCGGAAGATTCAAAGGACGGAATAAGATTTTCCTACACCGAGATAAACGGCAAGGACGCTGCCAGAGAATTTGCGGTATATTCCGAGAGCGACAAGGTCTACATAATCGGCATATATGCACAGGACAGCCTCAGCGTCTCCGGCTACCACTATGATGTCATCACCGCATTAGGGCTGCCGATGTAACGGAGGAGCCCGCAGCAGACTTGCTCGCTACAGTCCTCGGTTTTGGCGCCCGCGTCTTGCTGAGTGATGGTTTTCAGGTGCACGACCCGGCGCCAAAACCTGCGGAAGTCCGCTCG
>CADBNJ010000013.1 GCA_902795955.1 Oscillospiraceae bacterium | reverse complement strand
ACGCCGGCAGGGTAAAAAACAGGATTTATGTTAGTCGCAGGTAACTGAACTAACTGAAGCTGCATCAGTCTGACCGCAACGGCGAGATCAACCGACATTCACCGTTTCCGCCGGAAAGCATCAATTCTTCCGCACAAACTGCGGAAGAAGAGCTCAATTACTGCGGATTCCGCAAGAATCTCATATTTTTCCGAAATAACCCGCAAAAGGAACACCCGGGGTGCCCCTTTTGGGTGTCATTCCGGCCGGAACAGCATTTCTTCGGAAAAATCTCAAGATCTTGCGGAAACATCATCAAGCCTGCAGATTACTTTACTCACAGAATCACGCACTTGTTAAGGATATCTCTGTCGGTCCGGCCACACGTGTGATAGCTCAAAGCAGTTCCGGGACATGGATTTTGAGCTGCTTTATTCTTCCGGCTTTTTGTAGAAATTCCCTGCGAGCTTCTCGGTGCGGACTTCGTTGATGAATGCATCCGGGTCACACTCTTTGATCGCCTTGACGACCTGCTTGACGCGGGGCTTGTCGATGACGGAATAGATCACGTTGCGTTCACAGTGACCGTAGGAGCCTTCTCCTTCGAGAATGGTTGCCCCGTGCTGTGAGACATCGTAGATGGTGCTGCAGACTTCCTTGGGCTTGTTGGTTACTATGAACAGTGTGGACCTCTGGAACTTGCGGTACATCATGTGGATGACCGTGGTGGATACATACTGGAAGATTATTGAATAGAGGGCTTTGTCCCAGCCGAAGATGGCTCCTGCCACGGTGAGGAGCAGGATGTTGAAGCCCATTACGTAGCTGAAGGCATCTATTCCTTTCCTGTCGGAGAGAAATATGGCAATAATGTCGGTCCCGCCGAATGTCGCACCGGTGAGGAGGCAGATGCTGATGGCCGCGCCGTTGATGATGCCGCCGAAGATGCTGATGAGCAGGATGTCCTCGGTGATCAGGATGCCGGGAATAAAATCGGTCATGATGCCCGACACGAGTATCATAACCAGAGAGTAGAATGTGAATTTTTTGCCTACGTATTTGAAGCCGATGAAGATCGGAATGCTGTTGATCAGGAGGTTGACCGGCGTGAACGGAACTTCGAACCCGAACAGCTTGTTTGTGATGTGCTGGATCAGGATCGTCAGGCCGTTGGCGCCGCCCGGATAGAGCTCGGCCGTCCTTACGAAAGACTTGATATTGAATGCCATTATGGCTCCGGCCAGGAAGATGACCGCTATTGTTTTGATATCTTTCTTTGTAAAGGACATTCTGGCCATGCTGATATCCTCCGCGTAAATGTAGATCAGATCCTGCCGAAGCCTACAGCCTTCCTTACCATCTCGTATTTCTCGGCCGCGATCTTGTTGGAGTAATCCCTTCCCGCGTCGAGAACGTCATCGACAATGCCTGACTTGATGACTTCGTTATATTTGTCCTGGAAGGCGACGATCTTGGGGATCACGACTTCGGCAACGCCCTTCTTGAGGTCGCCGTAGCCGCCGTCCTTGAACTTGTCGACTGCTTCATCTATCGTTACTTCACCGAATACGGAGTACAGAGTCAGAAGATTGGATACGCCGGGCTTGTTCTCCTCGTCGTAAGCGACCTTGCCGTCGCTGTCCGTTACTGCACTCATGATCTTCTTCCTGATGACTTTCTCGTCGTCTGCGAGGAAGATGGCGCTCTTGGGATTGTCCGTGGACTTGCTCATCTTGGCCTCAGGATTCTGAAGATCTCTGATCTTCGCGCCGATGGTGGGAATGAGAGGCTCGGGGATGACGAACATCTCGCCGTAGCGGTTGTTGAACCTCTCGGCAAGGTTCCTTGCCAGTTCTACGTGCTGCTTCTGGTCGATTCCCGTGGGAACGTACTTGGCATCGTAGAGGAGGATGTCTGCTGCCATGAGGTCGGGATATGTGACCAGACCCTCAGTGAAAGCCTCGTTCTTGGCTGACTTCATCTTGAACTGGTGCATCCTGGTGAGGTCGCCGTGGGGCGTGTGGCACTCGAGTATCCACGACAGGTTGGCGTGATACAGGTTCTCTGACTGGATGTAGATGTGCATGTCAGGCAGGTTGGGGTCAACGCCGCAGGCAATGTACATTGCGACTGCGTTGATTATATTCTTGTGAAGTGCGTCCGGATCCTGCGGTACGGTGATGGCGTGCATGTCCGGTACGAACAGGAATGTCTCGTACTTCTTCTGGTAGTTGGCAACCTGGCTGATGCCGCCGCAGTAGTTGCCGATGGTGAGTGAGCCGCTGGGCTGCAGGCCCGTGAGTAGTCTGTCCATGTATAAACCCTCGTTATTCTGATAATGATTTGCACACTATTGTAGCATATTTTTAGGTTATAATCTTTATTATTGCGGGAGGGAACATGATATACGTTTTTACGGCGCTGTTCTGCGAGGCAAAGCCTCTTATCGATAAGTATGACATGAAGCCGGACGGAGGATATCCTTTCGGAGGGTTTGTGAGCCCTGACGGGGACATAAGGGTGATCCTTACGGGGGTCGGCAAGACAGGCGCGGCAGCGGCGGTATCCTATTCGTGTGCGAAGTACGGGATCGGCGCCAATGACTTTGTGATCAATATCGGGACGTCAGCGGGCGGGGCGGCGCGCAGCGGAGCCTACCTGATAAACAAGGTGACTGACAACGACACCGGCAGGGCGTATTATCCTGACATGCTCTACAACACGGGGCTCCGCGAAAGCGCGGTCACCACATTATCCGGCATCGCGGGGCAGGATCTTACATCGTCGGACGATGACATGCTCTGGGAGATGGAGGCATCGGGCTTTTGCGATGCCGCGAGGCTGTTTATGCCGCCGCACAGGGTTCAGCTTATTAAGGTCGTCTCGGACAGGGGTGCCGAGAACGGGGAGGAGCTGACGGACAAGATCCTGGAGATGACGGTGAGGGATAATCTGGATGATATCACGTCCGCCGTTGAAGTATTCAGGAGCGTT
>CADBNJ010000012.1 GCA_902795955.1 Oscillospiraceae bacterium | reverse complement strand
GGTATCAGTTCCTCGACGACTACATACAGCATTGCACCGGCCGCGAACGACAGCAGGTACGGCATGGCGGGGACTATCATTGAGGATATCAGCACGGTAAGTCCGCCTGCGACAGGCTCGACTGCACCGGACAGAACGCCGAGCACAAACGATCTCGGCTTGCTCTTGCCTTCAGAATACAGAGGCATTGATATTATCGCGCCTTCAGGAAAATTCTGGATCGCGATTCCGAGAGCAAGCGCCAGTGCTCCTCCTGAGGAAATGTTGGCAGATCCGCTTACCAGTCCGGCATAGACAACGCCTACTGCCATTCCTTCCGGAATGTTATGGAGCGTAACTGCCAGTACGAGCATGGCTGTCCTCGTCAGCTTGCTCCTGGGACCCTCCGTCTGGTTCATGTTCACGTGAAGGTGGGGGATGATATGATCGAGCAGAAGGAGGAACAATATTCCCAGCCAGAACCCTATGAAGGCAGGCGCGAAAGCAAATCTTCCCATGCCTTCCGACTGTTCGATCGCGGGCACGACGAGACTCCATATTGACGCTGCAACCATTACTCCTGCGGCAAATCCCGTCAGCGCACGCTGAACATTCTGCTTAAGATCGTTCTTGAGCAGGAAGACACATGCGGCACCTGCCGATGTGCCGATAAATGGTATCAGAAGCCCTGTTATAACGGTTTGTAACATTGTTACACCTTCTTTTTTGCATCAGATTATGCCTTGAAAGGGCATGGAGAACACTTGTGTTAGTTAACACTAACACTATCACTTGACATGATCAAAGTCAAACCGTCTCTCGACGGTGATGCTGTTACTGACGGATAGATGATGGTATATTAGTCATATGAGATACGGCAACATCACAAAGGCAAGATTCATCGCAAGACCTAACCGTTTTACCGCTGATGCGGAGATAGACGGGATTATCGAGACTGTTCATGTGAAGAACACCGGGAGGTGCAGGGAACTCCTGATACCCGGATGTGAAGTATGGCTTACCGCGCCGGGCACGGAAGGACGGAAGACAAAGTACGATCTTGTCGCCGTCCGCAAGAGCAATGGCCTGCTGATCAACATTGACAGCCAGGCGCCGAACAAGGTCGCCGCCGAGTGGCTTGACACACAGGGGTATTCCCTGATAATTCCCGAATACAGGTACGGCAATTCGCGGATCGATTTCTATATGGAGCGCGACGGCGGCAGATACTTGATGGAAGTCAAGGGATGCACTCTCGAAGTTGACGGAACGGGCTATTTTCCCGATGCTCCGACGGAGCGCGGAGTGAAGCACCTGAGGGAACTTGCCAAAGCGGCTCAGGAAGGGTATAACGCCATACTGGCATTTGTGATCCAGATGGACGGAGTATGTGAAGTCTTACCCAACACGGATATGCATGAGGAGTTCGGAACGGCTCTTGAAGAAGCCCGCAGAGCCGGAGTCAGGGTGCTGTTCATCATGTGTCACGCGGAACCGGATGTGCTTACCTGCAGGGAGGCACGGTATGACGGATGATAAGAGAAGGAAGACAGATATAATCTCCTGCACGATTTGGATCATATTGATGATCTTCGATGCGTTTGCCGTTGTATTTCTATGGCTCAGGGGAATGCTGAGCGGCATGGAACTGGCGGCCATCATCGTTTTGTCGGTTTTGTTCTGGGCTGTCGGACTGTTTCTTGTGATCCGCACGTACAGGAACCATATCAAGCCTGCAAGATCGGATGAGAAGACCGGGGAGACTGACAGGGAGAGGTATGCGCAGAAGATACATAAGCGCAGGCGCGGCAGGGACATGTTCGAAGTCTGTGACAATTACCGCAGACGTTATTTTGTCACCATGTTTATTATTCTTGGAATAGTGTCTTTGATCCTGCCGTTTATGTTCATACTGAAGTTCAACGAATATGATAACCTCCACATTCCGGCGTGGGTTGCTTTCCCGTTGTCGGCGCTTATCATGGGGATAAGCATTCTCGCCACGCGGAAGATGGATCTTGTTTTCTATTCGGGTACTCACCTGAGGTTTGAGATCAGGAAGAAGGGGCTTGACGAATTCTACGTCAATAATGATTTTATGATGGCCACATATCACGACCTCCTCAAAGGATTCATGGCGATAGGGCAGAGTTACTACGTGATATTCATGCAGAAGTTCTGTTATGTGGGAGAGATGGATAAAGTAACAAAGGCAGTTCATTACTCCAAAGAATATAAACTTAACGGGGCTAAGATCATGCGTCACTTTGTAATGATCTCGGAGCAGGGAGGCGCTTCCTGCAGACTGGTATGCGCCGGTGAGATATCAGCGGACATGATACTCGGGGAGTTTGCTTCCGCGGGGATCGCGACGGAGACTCTGACGGCAGAGCCGTCATCTTAAGTACGGAAACGGTAATCGTAATGTATAATTATGTCAGGAGGACATGATCATGAGTAAAGTTCTTTTGCTAAACGGCAGCGCACACCGGAACGGATGTACGGCAACTGCCCTCGATGAGATGATCAGGGTATTTGAAGCGGAGGGAGTAGAGACAGAACTCGTTCAGGCCGGCTCTCACGATATCCGCGGATGCATCTCGTGCGGCAGATGCAGTGAGACCGGCAGGTGCGTTTTTGATGATCTCGTGAATGAGATCGCACCGGTATTCGAAGAAGCGGACGGCCTGGTTATCGGAAGCCCCGTATATTACGGATCTCCGAACGGCAATCTCATTTCCCTCCTGGACAGGCTGTTCTACAGCACGCCTTTCCCAAAGCACATGAAGGTCGGAGCCGCGGTGGTAAGCTGCAGAAGGGGAGGCAACACGGCAAGCTTTGACGTGCTTAATAAATACTTCACCATCAGCGGTATGCCCGTGGCGTCTTCCACATACTGGAATCAGGTGCACGGATTCACGGCTGATGATGTGAAGAAGGATGCCGAAGGTCTTCAGACAATGAGAAATCTGGCAAGGAACATGAGCTTTATGATCAAGGCTTTCGCTGATGCAAGGGAGAAGTACGGATATCCTGAAGTGGAGAGAGAGTTCTTTACAAGTTTTCCGGACGGCAAGTGAGTTATGAACAGCAGAATTTCTGAATTTATAGACAGGCAGAAGGTGTGCTTCATCTGCTCGGTTGACAGTGACGGTTACCCGAACGTCAAAGCAATGCTCAGACCCAGGAAGAGGGAGGGGACAGGAGTGTTCTATTTCTCGACCAACACCTCCTCCATGCGGGTAAGACAGTATCTTAATGATCCCAAAGCCAGCATATATTTCTATCACAAGGGGCTCATCAGGTATGAGGGCGTTATGCTTACCGGCACGATGGAAGTCCTTACGGATCAGGACACAAAGAACATGATCTGGCGGAGGGGAGATGCCATGTTCTACAAAAAGGGCGTGACGGATCCGGATTACTGCGTGCTCAGATTCACAGCTGCAAAAGGCCGCTATTACCGCGACCTTAAGACAGAGAGTTTTGAACTGTAGTTCACAGATATTTCCCGAAGAAATCCTGCAGCTTGTCGAAAGGGATCAATCCCTTGCCGCCGCCGTCATACAGGTCCGTATGAACCGCATCCGGGATGATCATGAGTTCCTTGTTGTCAGTATATTTGCTGTCCCTGATCATGTTCTCATAAGCGTCTTTTGAGAAGTAGCATGAATGTGCCTTCTCACCGTGAATGAGAAGCACTGCACTCCTGATCTCATTGCTGTACTGAAGTATCGGCTGATTGACGAATGACTCACATCCGGTCACGTTCCATCCGCCGTTGGAATTGAGGCTTCTTGCATGGTAGCCTCTGCCGGTTTTGTAGTAGTCGTAGTAGTCTTTGACGAAGAAAGGCGCATCATCGGGCAGCGGATCTGCAACACCTCCGCCAAGCTTATATTCCCCGTTCCTCAGATCCTCAAGGCGCTGTGCACACATGGCCTTTTTGTTCCGGTATCTTGCTTCCTCGCTGTCTTCATTGTCGAAGTAGCCTTTGGCATTTACTCTCGTCATATCGTACATTGTCGATGCCACGGTCGCCTTGATCCTTGTATCAAGGGCTGCCGCATTTATTGCCATGCCGCCCCAGCCGCAGATTCCGATTATTCCTATCCTGTCAGGATCCGCCTGCGGATGAAGCGACAGGAAATCAACCGCCGCCATGAAGTCCTCCGTATTGATGTCGGGAGATGCCATGTATCTGACATTGCCTCCGCTCTCGCCGGTGAATGACGGATCGAAAGCAATCGTCAGAAATCCCCTCTCCGCCATTGTCTGCGCATAAAGCCCCGAGCACTGCTCCTTAACAGCGCCGAACGGCCCCGAGACCGCGATCGCCGGAAGCTTTCCTTCAGCATCCTTCGGCACATACAAGTCGGCAGCAAGCGTGATCCCGTACCTGTTTACGAACGTTACCTTGCTGTGCTCCACCTTACCGCTCTTCTCGAAAGTCTTGTCCCATTCCTTTACCAAATTGAGTTCTTCCTTGTGTATCATGTCATGCCTCCTGTTCCATGCTTAATGTTATTGTTACGTCACCTTTTCCGAGAAGGTCTGTCAGTTCCTCCTGTGTCAGGTTTATCTTCCCGAGTCTTGTGTAAGACCAGGAATTGCTTCCATAGAAAACTACAAGCTGATCACCTGAATACAGAACTATGTCTCCCGGCTTAGTTGTCGTCTGTCTGTCGCTGCGGGTAATGCTCCTTCCTATGGAACCGACCTGTTCAAAGCCCCCGTACATTGACATTGGGATCTTAAGTTCCGGTGAAGACAGTTCTTCCAGATCCCTGACGGATTCATTGTTTTCCCAGGATACATCTAATCTTGTATCTCCTATTCTCATTACCAGTTGTTTTTCCACGTTGCTCTCCTTGGCCGTTTCCGTTGTCTCTGTTGTTGAGGGTTCTTCTGTGACTTCTCCACGGGATGTTTCCTGATGAGATACCGATGTGTCCCGTGAAGACTCTTTGCCGTTGATCCCGCAGGCGGAAAAGGCGAGAAGCAAAGAGGTTATGACTGTAAGCGCAATATATTGTCCTGATCTTTTCATTCCGTTACTCTCCTGATGACTGCAATTCCTTTTCTGCCCGTCTGATCATCTGATCGATCCTGTCTACCTTCCGCTGACTCTCATGCATATCCTCTACGAGTCCGCAACGGAATCTTCTGAGATATCTGATCAGTTCTCCGGTCTGCCCGGATTCATAAAGTTCCGCGGCGGTCTTCTTCTGATCGGCTCTCAGACCCAGCAGTGGAAGGTCATCGATCATATCCCTCAGTTCCATATCGTCTCCTCCCAAAGAGGTGTTTTGTTATCTGACTTCAGTATATTGAATTGACAAAACATGCGCTAATGAATAAAAATAATATCGTGATATTCCGAATGAGAATATCACAGGGAGGTATCCATGGAGATCAAGAATCTGCGCTATTTCCTTGCAGTTGCCAGGGAAGAGAATATGTCGCATGCAGCAGAGATAATGCACGTGACACAGCCTACATTGTCCAAAGCATTGAAGTCTCTTGAAGAGGAACTCGGCAAGAAGCTCTTCACAAGACGGAGCTTCTCCATCAAGCTTACAGATGAAGGCATGCTGCTCCGCGACCGTGCCGAAGACCTTATTGCAATGGCAGATAAGATCGAGCAGGAGTTTGTATCCCTTGACGACATAACAGGCGGAGATATCTATCTGGGACTGGCGGAATCATATCAGATCAGACTGCTTGCACGGGAGATAAAGAAGCTCAAGGACCGTTATCCTTCATTCACATATCACATAACCAGCGGCGATACGGAGCAGGTTACGGAGAAGCTGGACAAAGGTCTGCTGGATTTTGCCGTGATATGTGAGACTCCGGATAAGGAAAAGTATGAATATGTTGTATTTCCAAGTTCTGACAGATGGGGAGTCGTAATGCAAAGAACCCATCCTCTTGCAAAGAAGAAGAGTATCAGGGCAACTGACCTCATCGGCCAGGCCCTATACTGCTCGGAACAGAGCTGGAATATAGAGATACCGGAATGGGCGGGAGAGTGTTATCCTGAACTCCGTCTTGAGGGGTCATTCAGACTGTCCTATAATGCTTCGATGTTTGCCAAGGAAGGGCTCGGAATTCTCCTCACATTTGAACATCTTATTGATTGTTCAGAAGAGAGTGATCTTGTATTCAGGCCGCTCTCGCCTAAGCAGGAGACAAAGCTGTATCTGATATGGAGTAAGTACCAGACATTTACACCTATAGCGGGAAAATTCCTCGAACAGGTAAGGAACTCGTTCAGATGAGGCAGGTTGGCAGGTCGGCCGACAGCTGACCGGATCGACCGCCTGAATCCTGTTTCCGAAGGATTTTAGTATTTTTCCGAAGATAATTCGGAAGAAAACTGAAATTCTTCGGATTCCGCAATAATCTGAGATCTTTCCGAAATTTCTTCGGAAGGAATGCCTGTTTTCTTC
>CADBNJ010000011.1 GCA_902795955.1 Oscillospiraceae bacterium | reverse complement strand
GCTCGTAGAGCTTGCTCTTGAAGCACTCAAGGCAGAAGGCATCAATAAAGTGCTGCTCGTTGCTTTCAAGAAGAATGAAGGCGGCAATGCGTTCTGGGAATCACAGGGCTTTACGCTCCGTGAAGACCTGAATTACAGGAACAAAGCATTGGCCGAGATGATAAGGATCGATCCGGACTACACAAAGGAGTAATGATTATGGCAAAGAAAATGTGGGCAGGAAGATTTGAGAAGGCTACAGACAAGACGGTGAATGATTATAACTCTTCCCTGCCGTTCGACTGCAGGATGTTCGCGCAGGACATCGAAGGATCGGTTGCTCATTCCGCGATGCTGGCACGTCAGGGCATCATCTCACAGGAAGATGCCGACAAGATCAGAGAAGGACTCCTGTCCATCAAGGCTGATATTGAATCGGGAAAGCTTACTTTCGATTCGGATGCGGAAGATATCCACATGTTCATCGAGGAGGAATTGACTGAACGTATCGGGGATGCCGGCAAGCGTCTTCACACCGGCCGTTCCAGGAACGATCAGGTAGCACTCGATCAGCGTCTCTACCTGGTTGACGAGGCATTGGAGATCAAGGAGCTTCTCGAGGAACTCATCACAACGGTCACTGACATTGCAAAAGAACATATAACAACATATATGCCCGGTTATACGCATCTTCAGCGCGCTCAGCCCATCACATATGCCCACTATCTCACGGCATATATCGAGATGTTCAAGCGTGATGTTCAGAGACTTGAGGAAGCAACCGCAAGAGCTAACATCTCTCCATTGGGTTCAGGCGCACTTGCCGGAACAACTTATCCCCTGGACCGTATGTCGGTCGCAGACGAACTGGGTATGAGCGGTGTTACGATGTGTTCGCTGGACGGTGTATCGGACAGGGATTTTGCGATCGAGTTCGCTTCAGCAGCATCGATCCTTATGATGCACCTGTCGAGAATGAGCGAAGAGATCATCCTCTATGCTTCACAGGAATTCAAGTTCTATGAACTGGACGATGCTTATTCCACGGGTTCTTCCATGATGCCCCAGAAGAAGAATCCGGATGTGGCAGAGCTCACAAGAGGCAAGACAGGACGTGTATACGGTGACCTCATCTCCCTGCTCGTCATCATGAAAGGCCTCCCTCTCACATATAACAAAGATATGCAGGAAGTTCAGGAATCCCTGTTTGATGTCATTGACACGGTAAAAGCAGTTCTCCCTCCCTTCACAGGCATGATGAGAACAATGACAATACGCAAGGACAATATGGAAGCCGCTGCACTCGGCGGATTCACTAACGCTACTGACCTGGCAGACTATCTTGTACGCAAAGGCATCCCGTTCAGGAGCACTCACGAGATATCAGGCAAGCTCGTTCATTACTGCATCGAACATAATACATCCCTTGAGAAACTGTCTCTAGATGAATTCAGACAGTTCTCGGATCTTATTGACGAAGATGTCTACGATGCGATATCACTGGAGACATGCGTCAACAAGAGAACGCTGATCGGAGGTCCTGCTCCGGATACCGTACGGAATTATCTGGACAATAATTGATAATACCTTTGGGGCGTGCACTACGGCTGCACGCCCTTCTCAAACTGCGTCTCGTACAGTTCCTGATAAACACCGCCGGCACCGACCAATTCCTTGTGTGTGCCGCGCTCGGCAATAGTTCCGTCCTTTATGACAAGGATCTCATCGGCAGCCAGTATCGTAGACAGCCTGTGCGCAATCAGGATACTGGTCCTAGACTTGATGATCGGGTCTATTGCCTCCTGTATCTTACTTTCCGAGATGGAATCAAGAGCTGAAGTTGCCTCATCGAAGATGAATACAGTCGGATTCTTGAGAAGAATCCTGGCGATCGATATTCTCTGCTTCTCACCGCCTGACAGCTTGAGGCCTCGGTTACCGACGACAGTATCAAGTCCGGTTTCCTGACCGGCGATGAAGTCGTAGATGTTCGCCTTTCGACATGCCTCGATCATCTCCTCATCAGTGGCGTCATCCTTGGCATATAGCAGATTATCCCTTATCGTACCATTGAAGAGATATGTTTCCTGTGACACGATACCGATCGAATTGCGGAGATCACTGAGATCAAGTCTGCGTACATCAGTGCCGTCAAAAGTAACGCTGCCTTCAATAACATCGTAGAGCCTTGGAATGAGATTGATTATCGTGCTCTTGCCGCTTCCTGAAGGTCCCACGATCGCTATGCTCTTGCCCGGCTTAAGCTCGAAAGAAATATCCTTGAGGATCGGCCTCTCCTCATCATAATGGAAAAACACATGATCGAACACAATGTTGCCCGCCGGATCGGTGAGCTTTACAGCATCCTCCGGCTCCTCTATCTCAGGCTTCATATCAAGGTATTCGAATATCCTGGAGAACAGAGCCATTGACCGCATCCAGTCGACCTGAACGTTCAGAAGGCTGTTGACGGGCATATACATTCTGGACAGGAGTGCAACCATGACACTGATGTCGCCGACCGTCAGTGAACTGTCATATCTCATCATCAGAAGACCGCCTGCAAAATATAGGAGCATAGGGCCGATATTGGTAAATGTTGATATGATCACAAAGAACCAGCGGCCGGCCATATTCTGCCTTATATTCAGCCTTATCATCTTGCGGTTGGCGTGTCTGTATCTGCTATACTCGTATCTCTCCTTTCCGAACAGCTTAACGAGGAGCTGACCGCTAACCGACAGGGATTCATTGAGGATACCGTTGATCTCGTCATTTTTCTCCTGCGCCTTCTGTGTCAGGGACCATCTGGTCTCACCTGCTTTACGCGTCGGGAACGCGAACAAGGGTACTATCACGATACCGATCGTAGCCAGTATCCAGTTACGCTGGTACATGGCGATAAGTGCAACAACGAGTGTTATCGAATTGGAAAGAATACTGCTGAAGGTGTTGGTAATGACACGTTCAACACCGTCAATATCACTTGTCATCCTCGTGATGATATCGCCCTGGTTGTTTGAAGTAAAGAACCTCTGACTCATCGTCTGCAGATGCCTGAACATCTGGTTGCGCATGTCATATGTCGTGTGCTGCGCGATCCACGTATTGATGAAGCTCTGCGCCACACCGATGAGGCTTGCTCCCAGTGTCAGCCCGAAAGACAGCAGTATATAGAAAACAAGTGCTTTCATATCCTGCTTGATCAGACCGTCATCGATTATCTTACCCGTCAGTATGGACGGCATTGTGCTCAAAGCTGAGGAGATTATGATCAGCAGGACACCAAGCCCAAGCTGGAACCTATATGGCTTGAGATATGAGAAAACCCTTTTGAGCAGAGCTTTGGTGACTTTGGGAACCTTGCTCCTCTCCTCTGCTGTCATGAAGCTGCCGCGGCCCATCGGACCGCCCATTCCCGGGGGCAAGACTAGTTCCTCATACCGGACAGGAACGCCTTTGTGCGCTCGTTCCTCGGATTATTTATGACCTCTGACGCGGGTCCCTGCTCAACGATAATGCCGTGGTCAATGAATACGATCCTGTCAGCCACGTCCCTGGCGAAATTCATCTCGTGGGTAACGATGACCATCGTCATCTTATCTTTGGCGAGGTCTCTTATTACATTGAGCACGCCTGCTGTAAGTTCGGGGTCCAGTGCCGACGTGGGCTCATCAAAGAACAGTATCTCGGGATTTGTAGCCAGTGCCCTTGCAATGCTGACGCGCTGCTGCTGGCCGCCTGACAGGTTACACGGATAGGCGTTGCCTTTATCTGCAAGTCCCATCTTATTGAGCAGGCTGTCACAGATGCTGTTGGCCTCATCCCTTGACATCTTATGAACGCTGATAAGCGCTTCCGTAATATTGCGCCTTACAGAGAAATGCGGGAAAAGATTGAAATTCTGAAACACTAGTCCGAACTTATCCCGTATCTGGGCAAGTGTCTTCTTATTCTTGTAATCAAGGTCGATACCGCCGATCCTGATGGATCCTTCGTCAATAGTCTCAAGGGTGGTAGCACATCTGAGGAGCGTTGATTTGCCGCCGCCGGAAGACCCGATGATAGCTACAACCTCACCTTCCTCCACGTGAAGCGTGATACCTTTGAGCACGTGAAGGTCAGCAAATGATTTATGGATACCGTTCATCTCAAGCACAGCCATCAGAAGACCTCCGTTATGAATAATAGCTCATCTTCTTCTCGAATCTGTTCATCGAGATCTCAACGATGGCATTGGCAATATAGTAGAATACTCCCGCAGCGATAAAAGGCATGACTGACACCTGACTTGACGCAAGTTCCTTTGCAACGGTAAACATCTCCGTGACAGCAAGGACCTGAGCAAGAGAAGTATCCTTGACAAGTGTGATAACCTCGTTCGTAACAGAAGGAAGCACGCGCTTTACAACCTGCGGAAGAATGATCTTAAAGTATGTCTGCATCCTGGAGAACCCGAGCACCTGTGCAGCCTCGTACTGTCCTACCGGCATTGACTGGATCCCGCCTCTGAATATCTCGGCAAAGTAAGCAGCATAATTGAGCGAGAAACCGATAACAGTAGCGATAAACCTGTAATTAAATGGTCCGATGTTAATGTTGCCGGTTGATACCTTAAACAGATAATACGGACCGAAGTAAACCAGCAGGAGCTGCAGCATCAGCGGCGTACCTCGCATTATCGATATATATATCCTGACCAGCGAACTTACAATAATATTCTTCGACATTCTGCCCCGAGCAACAAGGAGCCCAAGCGGCAATGAGAACAGCAGAGTAAACCCGAATATACCGAAAGTATATCCGAACCCCTGCCATAACTGCTTAATTGTCGACCATAACAGTTCAGTGTTCAAAACAACAACTCCCAAAATACAATAAACGGCGTAGCACCGGGCTGCGCCGTTTATGAATTATATCACTTTAGCCAACTAAAAGATATATTATTTACCTACAATGGTAACGTCAGAGCCGAACCACTTGTTTGAGATACTTGCAAGAGTTCCGTCCTTGGCCATCTCATCCAGCGTCTTCTGAACCTGATCACAAAGCTCGGTATTGCCAAGCTTGAAGCCTACTCCGTAAGTCTCGCTTGCTACTGCCTCATCAAGAATAGTGAAATCCTTACCGGATGTCTGGATCTCATATCGTGCAACGATCTCATCCATTATGATGGCATCTACACTGCCGGATTCCAGTTCCATCATTGCATTAAGGTAAGTATCAACCTGAATGAGCTCTGCGAAAGAGGCCTTCAGATCAGCCTTCTCCTCAACAGCTGCAAGTCCGGAGGAATCCTTCTGAACTACAACCTTCTTGCCCGCAAGATCAGCTATAGCCTTAATGTCGGAACCGTTCTTTACAACAACTACCTGGTCATTCTCCATGTAGGCCTTTGTCCATGTGTACTGGTCTTCTCTGCCGCTGATGGTAAATCCGTTCCAGATGCAGTCAATATTGCCTGAAGCGAGTTCCTGGTCCTTTGAATCCCAAGCGATAGGCTGGGCAACAAACTCTTTGCCCATTCTCTTTGCTGCTTCCTTTGCAAGATCAAGATCAAAACCGACATAATTGCCCTGATCATCCTTGAATCCCATGGGCGGGAACTCTGCATCAAACCCGACCACAAATTTGCCGTTGGTTGCTGCACCCGATGCATCAGATGAGTCCGTCTTGCTCTTGCAGCCTGCAAAAACCGTAAGCATTGTTGCTGCAGTCAATACTGCCGCGATAAACTTCTTCATAATAATTACTCCTTTTCCTTCTGTGCTGATGTGTTCTAACACCTGACAGATTATATATCATTTCCGGAAATAGTAAAGTTCTGTTAAGCGCCCTCGGCTAACTCCCTGACCTTCTCGATCGGGAGATTGCTGATCTCCGCTATCTCATCCAGGGAATAACTTCCTTTAGCCAGCATTCGTCTTACTGTATTTAAGGATTCCGCGGTTCGGCCTTCAGCTTCTCTTCTTTTAAAAACCTGTCAAATGACGTCTCTACCATAATCTTCTCTCCTTCTTTTAGTGATCCTATCACGGATCCCGGGCAAAAAAGATACGAATTAATACGAT
>CADBNJ010000010.1 GCA_902795955.1 Oscillospiraceae bacterium | reverse complement strand
GCCTCTGATGAGAACAACAGAGTGCTCCTGAAGGTTATGTCCGATTCCCGGAATGTAAGCTGTTACTTCGTAGCCGTTTGTTAAACGTACACGGGCAACCTTACGGAGAGCCGAGTTAGGCTTCTTAGGCGTAGTTGTCTTAACAACTGTGCAAACACCGCGCTTTTGAGGTGAGGACAGATCTGTCTCTCTCTTCTTGATGGTGTTAAGGCCAGCCTGAAGAGCCGGTGATGCAGACTTGAATGACTTGGACTGTCTGCCGGACTTAACTAACTGATTAAATGTAGGCATCAATACATCTCCTTTCGTAATATTTGCCGCACAGATACACGACAAGACGGGCATCTTGCGAGCAATTAAGTATACAACGCGTGTTTGAAAATGTAAATAATTATTTTGCAGGGCCCGAATTGGCCATGATCAGTGCATTTATCTGCGTTTTGACGAGCTCAATATCGAGCGGGACCTTGTCAGTCTCATACGAGAATATGATATCCCTGCCCGGAATGAGTCCGAACTCTATGTAATGGTTGATCTTCCATCCGGCATCCGACTTGTAATCCTTCTTGTCCAGCCGCCCGAAATGCTCGAGTATAAAGCTCCTCCCGATCTCCGGCACCCACACCGTGAAGTCCGGGTACTCGTTGACTCCGTCCATTATCTCGAATTCGGTCTCATAGACAAACTCAAACCCGAGCTCAGTCAGGAGCTGCGCGATACTCAGCTCCGACTTGGACCTGAACTTTGTATCCCCAAGCATCGGTGCATACTCCGGCTTCGGCCTCGGATTACTGTCGCCGTATCTGACACATGCGTCAAAGAACCTGCGGTCCATCCACAGGCCCTCCTTCGCCACGCGGTGCGGGGACCGGTACTGCATGTACCCCTCTGCTTCGGCAAGTTCTTCCGACAGCTTCCTGCGCCTGCCGTCCAGCTCCATGAACCGCACGGCTTCGGGCTTGGTGCATGTGATCCTCTTCCCCTTCATTTCGGGATGCCCGGGCCATTCGGTGATGTGCACTCCCGGGTAATGCCGGCGTATCATGATCTCGTGTCCCGTGGGCAGATCTGCAAGTTCTTTCCTGAGATAAGCACACTTCAGTCCGGCATGTTCGAGCGACAAGATCATGATTATGCCCTCACTTTCACAGATTTATACACAGATTGTAACATAAAATGTGTATGATTTTGTGAATACTCCGCTTTTTGAGGCTTGCGGATCCAAATTCACAGAATCATACACAGAATTGCGCGAAAAATGTGCACGTTTCCGTGAGTGCGCTCCGATCCAAAAACCCTTTGCCATACAAAGCAATCCGTGTTATAGTTTGAGCTGTTTGGTTATAAATAAATAAACTATAAAAGGAGCGTGTTTTATGACGAAAGTTAAATTCACCGAGACAGTGTTGCGCGATTCACAGCAGTCGCTCATCGCTACCCGTATGCCTTTCGAGGACTTCGAGGGCATATTGGAGAAGTTGGACAACGCAGGCTATTATTCTCTTGAGTGCTGGGGCGGCGCCACATTTGATTCCTGCCTCCGTTACCTCGATGAGGATCCCTGGGAGAGACTGCGCAAGATCAAGGCAGTCTGCAAGAAGACTCCTCTTCAGATGCTCATCAGAGGCCAGAACATCCTTGGTTACAAGCACTATCCCGACGATGTCGTAAGGCTCTTCTGCCGCAAGGCCGCAGAGAACGGCATGGATATCTTCAGGATCTTCGACGCTCTCAATGACTTCAGGAACATCGAAGTCTGCATCGACGAAGTCAAGAAGTGCGGCAAGCACGCTCAGGGCTGCATCTGCTACACAACATCTCCCGTTCACACGATCGCGAAGTATGTCGAGATGTGCAAGGAGCTCAAGGAGATGGGTGTTGATTCCATCGCCATCAAGGATATGGCAGGCATCTGCTCACCTAAGGAGGCATACGACCTCGTTAAGGCTGTCAAGGCTGAGGTTGATATCCCTCTCTTCTTCCACACACACCACACAACAGGCATGGGCCCCATGACATTGCTCAAGGCAGTTGAGGCCGGCTGTGACGGTATCGATACGGCTATCTCCACAATGGCAGGCGGAACATCCCAGCCCGCTACGGAGACGATGTCTTATTCACTCAGCCAGTTCGGATACGAGTCCGGTCTTAACATGGACAGCCTCAAGGAGATCGCCGATTACTTCAAGCCCATCAGGAAGAAGTTCCTTGATAACGGCACACTCAATCCTGAGGTCATGGGCATCAAGGCTGATATCCTCAAGTATCAGGTTCCCGGCGGAATGCTCTCCAACATGATCGCCAACCTCAAGGACATGAACGCTCTCGATAAGTTCGACGAGGCTCTTGCAGAGATCCCCTCAGTCCGTAAGGATATGGGTTATCCCCCGCTCGTTACGCCTCTGTCGCAGATGGTCGGCAACCAGGCCGTATCCAACGTCCTTTTCGGCGAGAGATATAAGAACATCTCCAAGGAGATCAAGGCTTACCTCCGCGGCGAGTACGGAAGAGCACCCGGAGAGATCAATCAGGAGATCATCGACAAGTGCTGGAAGGAAGACGAGCTTGTTAAGGGCCGTTATGCAGATACGCTTGAGCCTTTGTTCGAGAAGACAAAGAAAGAGCTCGGCAAGACGGCAAGATCAGATGAGGATGTCCTCTCTTACATCGCTTTCCCTCAGGTAGCTGAGAAGTTCTTCGCAGCACGTGAGGAGAAGGAATCCAACACAGTTAACTACACAATCGAGAAAAAGGAGGACTGATCCAGGATGACTTTAGGGTCCATTATTGCTTTAGCAGCAGAAGAGCCAACCTTAGTCGCACCTTCGACTACAGTTGCTGCAAATGAGCTCGGACAGAAAGTCGCCTCGGTAGGCGATGCTCTGCTCTACGCTCTTTTTACGATCGGTATCGTATTCGCTGCTCTCCTTATCATCTTCGTATGTATCAGGATCTTCTCCGCAATACTGAATGCATTTGATCACAAGAAAGATACATCTACGGAAGCTCCCGTTGCCGCAGCGGCAACAACAGCACCCGCAGCACCCAAGGCACAGGTTCCCGAGGAGGAATTCTCTTCAGGTTCACTGAAGCTCAAGGGTTGTGACGAGAAGACGGCCGCAATGATCATGGCCATCGTCAGTGACAACACGGGTATCCCGCTGTCAGAACTTGTTTTCAAATCCATAACGCTTGTAGAGAATAAATAAAGGAGAGTGTTCACATGATTTATAACGTAACGATCAACGATAAAGTATATGAAGTCGAGGTTGAGAAGGGCAAGGCCAATCTCATCAAGACTACAGCAGTACAGGCAGCTCCTGCACCTGCAGCAGCCCCGGCTCCGGCAGCAGCTCCCGCAGCAGCCCCGGCTCCCGCCGCAGCAGCACCCGCAGCAGTTGCAGCAAACGCAACACCCGTTAACGCACCTATGCCCGGCACGATCCTCAATGTTAAGGTCAACGTCGGCGACCAGGTCAAAGAAGGCGATGTTGTCATCATCCTTGAGGCCATGAAGATGGAGAACGAGATCTGCGCACCCAAGTCGGGTACAGTCGCTCAGGTCCTCACAGCCAAGGGTTCCACTGTCAACACCGGCGATGCAATGATTTCTATTTCTTAAGTACGGAGGTTATCCCAAGTGATTGACGCATTAATTAAAATCTGGGAATCATCCGGCTTAGCCAACATGGATATCCGCTCGGGTATCATGCTCATCGTCGCATGCTTCCTTATCTATCTTGCAATAGGCAAGAAGTTTGAGCCGCTGCTCCTTCTGCCTATCGCTTTCGGTATGCTCTTAAGCAACCTGCCGGTAGCAGGAATGTACCATTCCGAGATCTTCATCAACGAGACCGGCCATATCAACTGGAGCGCTTTCTCAACAATGGAGAACGTGGGACTCCTCGACCTGATCTACATCGGTGTTAAGACGAGTATCTTCCCCTGTCTCATCTTCATGGGCGTAGGCGCCATGACAGACTTCGGACCACTGATCGCACGTCCTTCATCGCTCTTCATGGGCGCAGGCGCGCAGTTCGGTATCTCCTTCGCATTCGTTGTTGCATCCGTGCTCGGATTCACAGCAAGCGAAGCGGCATCCATCGCCATTATCGGCGGTGCCGACGGCCCTACGGCTATCTACCTTACAACAAAGCTGGCACCTAAGCTTCTCCCTGCGATAGCGATCGCCGCGTACTCCTACATGGCCCTGATCCCGGCTATACAGCCTCCGATCATGAAGCTGCTCACCACAAAGAAGCAGCGCGCCATCAAGATGGAGCAGGTACGTTCAGTATC
>CADBNJ010000009.1 GCA_902795955.1 Oscillospiraceae bacterium | reverse complement strand
GTTCAACAAGGAGTGGCGCTTCAAGGGATGGAGATCGCTCATCACTACAGGAGACCTCTTCGGTGCGGAATTCTGCTATGACAAGATTCCGAACGAGCTTGATGTTTTTGACAGGGAGACTTTCAAACAGAACAGAATGGACTTCTGGGCCGTTGTCTCAGACTGCGAATCAGGGGAAGCAGTGTACCACAAACTCAGCGACGGCGGAGATGAGGATATGCTCTGGATAAGGGCTTCCGCTTCAATGCCTCTTGCGTCCAGACCTGTTGTCATCAACGGACGAAGATACCTCGACGGCGGTCTTGCCGACTCTATCCCGCTCGAATTCATGCAAAAACAGGGATTTGACAGGAATGTCGTCATCCTCACACAGCCTCTCGATTACGTTAAACACGCATATCCCAAGGCGGCTTCAGCAGCACTGCGCAGAATACCCAAGGCAGCAGAACTGATACAGGGCAGGCACATCATGTACAACGCACAGACTGCTTATGTCAAATCCGAGGCAGACAAGGGTAATGCACTGATCCTGTGTCCTGATTCTCCCCTCAATATCAAGCCGCTGGAGCGTGATCCTGAACGGATGCAGCAGGTCTACGACGAGGGCCGCAGGCTGGCGCAGTTAAGATCTGATGAGATCAAGGCCTTCCTGGCACAGGCTTAACAAGCCCCGGAACAAACAACAGGACGATAATTGCAAACACAACAGATCCCGGGATTATGAACAGCACTTCAGGAACTCAGACTTGAATAGGAGTATTTCCGTCCTGTTCATTCACTGAATTCCAGATTCTTCTCAACATAATCCGCCATCATCCCGACATAATCAACTATATCATCCCGTTCCCTGACATCCAATTCACCGTCAGAGGCAATAACGTATTTACCGAGTTCAAGATATATCCCGGTCAGTGTATGAGACAGACTCATCGCATTTTGCTCGTATTGCCTTACCGCTTTATCCAATGCAACGCAAGCCGTAAGCGAAGGAGGAACATCACCGGCAAAAATGCCCTGCTGCAATCCGTTCTCTTCCACAAAAAGCTTAACGGAGGCCGGCGTAAAATCGTACCCTTCGAAAACATGGTTTATAAGCCCCGCCTCATCCTCCGTATACCTGCCGTCAGATGACATCAGATGAAGACAGTACATTATCATATCCGTCTTCGCCTGTTTGCCGAGCTGTCCCAGAGATGCTTCATTACCGACGTCGTCAAGCATCTCCATGAACTTCTTTATCGTCTCTTTAAGAACACCCAGTTCTATCATCTCATACCTCCGTCATGAACGGGAGACCTTTACGGCCATTGCTATCCAGTCATTCTTCTCCGTCTCTTGAGCGATCTCCATTCCGTTATCCCGGATGGCTTTGCGCACACGGTCTGCTTTTGTATTAATAATGCCTGAGCAGATGAACAGACCGTCCTCCGCCAGTTTGTTCTTCACATCCGGAATGATCGCCGCGATCACATCGGCAATGATATTGGCGATTATTATCTTATATCCGGTCTCATAAGTGTCTTTGATCTCACCCGTATGACACTTTATGTCACCGCAGCCGTTGATGCTGCAGTTATCCATAGCGACATCGACCGCCAGCTTATCTATGTCAATTGCCTCAACGTTTTGGGCACCGAGCTTACGGGCGATGATCGCAAGGATACCGGACCCCGTACCAAGGTCAAGGAGCTTACCGTCACCGAGCATACCGACATACCTGTCAATAAACTCCGCGCACATTGAAGTAGTCTCATGCGTTCCCGTTCCGAAAGCAGATCCGGGATCAAGTCTTATGACCACATCATCCGGAGCAAACTCGGTGTCCTCCCATGACGGACATATTATTACTCTGTCAGAGATCCTGAAAGACTTATAATCTGCTTTCCAGTTATTTGCCCAGTCCTCATCCTTGACATACTTGTAACTCAGGAAACCTTCACCTACCGGCAGGAACTCGCCGATCTCATCAAGGCGTCTCTTCAATTCGTTCACTGCCTCATCAACCTTCATCGACTTGTCT
>CADBNJ010000008.1 GCA_902795955.1 Oscillospiraceae bacterium | reverse complement strand
GATAAGGACATTCAGTTCTACATCAACAGCCCCGGAGGATCTGTTACTGACGGACTTATGATCTATGACACGATGAAGCTCATCAAGCCCGATGTTCAGACGATCTGTATGGGTATGGCTGCTTCGATGGGATCCGTCCTCCTGTCAGCAGGAACGAAGGGCAAGAGATGCATCCTTCCTAACGCGGAAGTCATGATCCATCAGCCTTTGGGCGGAGCTCAGGGTCAGGCAACGGAGATCCTGATCGCGGCAGATCACATCAGAGATACAAGAACAAGGCTCAACCAGATCCTGGCAGATGCCTGCGGCAAACCGCTCGAACAGCTCATGCAGGATACGGACAGAGATCACTGGATGACAGCTCAGGAAGCATTGGAATACGGGATCGTAGATAAGATCCTTGAGAGCAAGAAATAATACTTAGGAGGCGATAAATATGGCAAAAGTAATAGGTATAGATCTGGGTACAACGAATTCATGCGTTGCAGTTATGGAGGGTTCCGAGACTGTCGTAATCCCCAATCCCGAAGGCGACAGGACAACCCCTTCAGTCGTTGCATTCGCTAAGGACGGCGAGAGATTGGTCGGTAAGGTTGCAAAGCGCCAGGCGGTAACCAACCCCGACAAGACGATCCAGTCGATCAAGCGCGAAATGGGTTCCAACTACAAGGTGAACATCGACGATAAGTCTTACACACCTCAGGAGATATCCGCAATGATCCTCAGCAAACTCAAGGCTGATGCGGAGGCATATCTCGGCACACCCGTAACACAGGCTGTCATCACGGTTCCCGCATACTTCACTGACTCACAGCGTCAGGCTACAAAGGATGCCGGCAAGATCGCAGGTCTCGAAGTATTGAGGATCATCAACGAGCCTACGGCAGCATCACTTGCTTACGGTCTTGATAAGGAGAATGACCAGAAGATCCTGGTCTTCGACCTTGGCGGCGGTACGTTCGATGTATCCATCCTCGATATCGCTGACGGTGTATTTGAGGTTCTTGCAACAGCAGGCAACAACAGACTCGGCGGTGACGACTTCGATAACAAGGTCGTGGATTACCTCGTTGATTCCTTCCAGAAGACAGAGGGCGTTGACCTGAGATCTGACAGAATGGCTATGCAGAGACTCCGTGAGGCTGCAGAGAATGCTAAGATCGAATTGTCCGGCAAGACAACTGCAGAGGTTAACCTCCCTTACATCACAGCTAACGAGACAGGTCCTAAGCACCTCAACGTTACACTTACACGTGCAAAGTTCGATGAGATCACATCAGGTCTTGTACAGTCCACGATGGAGCCTGTAAAGAGAGCTATGAGCGATGCCGGCGTATCACCTTCAGACATCGATAAGATCCTCCTTGTAGGCGGTTCAACAAGGATCCCTGCTGTTCAGGAAGCTGTAAAGAATTATTTCGGCAAGGAGCCTTTCAAGGGTATCAACCCTGATGAGTGTGTTGCTATCGGTGCTGCAATTCAGGCTGCAGTCCTTACAGGTGATGTCAAGGGCCTCCTGCTCCTCGACGTTACACCTCTGTCACTCGGTATCGAGACAATGGGCGGCGTCTTCACAAAGATGATCGAGAGGAACACGACCATCCCTACAAAGAAGAGCATGGTATTCTCAACTGCTGCTGACGGACAGACACAGGTTGACGTACACGTACTCCAGGGTGAGCGTGAGATGGCAGCGTACAACAAGTCACTCGGCAACTTCATCCTTGATGGTATCGCACCCGCACCGCGCGGTGTTCCGCAGATCGAAGTTACTTTCGATATCGATGCCAACGGTATCGTTAATGTATCCGCAAAGGATAAGGGAACAGGCCGTGAGCAGAAGATCACGATCACATCTTCTTCCAACATGAGCGAGGATGATATCCAGAAGGCCATCAAGGAAGCAGAACTCCACGCTGCAGAGGATAAGGAGCGTAAGGAGAAGATCGATACAAAGAACCAGGCTGAATCGACCGTATATCAGGTTGAGAAGACAATGAAGGATGCAGGAGACAAGCTCTCTGCTGAGGACAAGGCTCCCGTTGAGGCTGCACTTGAGAAGCTCAAGAGCGCCATCTCTTCAGACGATACAGCCGCAATGAAGGCAGAGACAGAGAACGTTACACAGGCTCTCTACAAGATGAGTGAGAAGCTCTATTCCGCTGCAGGCGGTCAGGCAGGCGGCCCCGGACCTCAGGACTATGCAGGCTACGGTGATGCGGGAGCAGCAGGCGGCAGCCCTTTCACAGGCGGCGGTGACGCAGGCAGCACAGGTGATGACGGATTCAAGAACGCCGGCGGCGATTTCTGATAAAAAATTGATAACAAAGCGGTGCTGCAGGCAGTGATGTCTGCGGCATATCGCTTTTATGGAGGAACAGGATTTGGCTGATTCTAAAAGAGATTATTACGAGGTCTTAGGCGTAAGTAAGAGCGCTACTGATGACGAGCTCAAGAAAGCATACCGCCAGCAGGCCAAGAAATACCACCCTGACCTTAATCCGGGCGATGCTGCAGCCGAAGCAAAATTTAAGGAAGTCAACGAGGCTTATGCAGTTTTGTCTGATTCCCAGAAGAGGGCACAGTATGACAGGTTCGGTCACGAGGCTGTCGACGGCTCAGGCGGATTCGGCGGAGGTGCAGGCGGCTTCTATTCGGCACAGGATATCGACCTCGGAGATATATTCAGTTCATTCTTCGGAGGCGGATTCGGAAGGTCATCGAGACAGAAGACAGGTCCTCAGAGAGGTGCGAATCTCAAGTATGGCATGACGCTGTCTTTTATGGAGGCGGCATTCGGATGCGAACGCGATATTACCATAAGCAAAGAGGATCTTTGTTCTGCATGTAAGGGGTCCGGAGCTCAGCCCGGGACTACTCCCGAGACTTGTCCTTCGTGCCGCGGTGCAGGAAGAGTGCAGCAGCAGACACAGACGCTGTTCGGCATGACAATGGTCACAAAGGCATGCCCCATGTGTTCGGGACGCGGTACTGTCATTAAGACGCCGTGCTCCGCATGTTCGGGCAAAGGACGCAGGAAGATCAAGAAGACGCTTCATATCAAGGTTCCGGCAGGCGTGGATACAGGTGATCTTTATCCTATCCGCGGCGAGGGTGAGCCCGGGACAAACGGCGGAGGCTACGGGGATCTGTATGTAGAGTTCCGTGTAAGCAAGCACGAGGTTTTCGCGCGTAACGGAATGAATACATCCTGTGATGTGCCGGTGTCAATGACGCAGGCGGCTCTCGGCGGTGAGATCGAAGTACCCACCATCGACGGAACGGTGAAGCACATGCTTAAGGAAGGCACACAGCCTGGGGATACATATACCTTTAACGGTAAGGGCATTCCCAATAAGACCAATCCGTCAATGAGAGGCAATCATACGGTCAGGTTTGTCATCGAGGTTCCCACAAGACTGTCGGATCAGCAGAAAGCAAAGCTGCGTGAGTTCGAGAGTTCGCTGACAGACAGGAACTACGTAAAGAGGAACGGATTCTTCTCGAAGATCAAGAATATCTTTAAGTAACCCGAAGGACGGAGATGACCGGATCATGAAGAAGCTGATATTCGGGGTTGTATTGATCGCAATCGCGCTTTCTGTGATCATGATCGGCGGTGACAGATACACCGCCAGATTTGAATATGGTTATACGAACAAGCCCGTGACTGATTACGATGTTGTCCTGTATCAGGACGGTGATGTCGTAACCATAGAAGACACCAGGCGTGACGGCAATGATGTGGTAGTCGATCTCAAGTCCGTTAATCCGGGTCAATTTGAACTTCAGGTGTTCTGGAACAACCATGAGATCAATTTGGTCAGGTATTTCTATGTTCACAGATTGGGTCTGATAACTGCGGATAATTACTTCGGCAACTGCACCAACGGAAATCTCATAATGATCGTCATAGATGTGTATCTGGCGATCATTGTCATAGATCTCATCCGCAAATACCGCAAAAGTATCAAAGAGAATTTCTATGATTACCGCAATGTCAGTTATCTGGCGATAATTATCTTCCTCACGGGAATGCTGATCATCAACCTGGGCTTCATGTTCGGTGCAGGCGGTCTGGCTGATGCCATGTTCAGGATCGTAACTGCATCCAAAATGTTAGCTTTCGTCATGATCCCTCTGTCTTTTATCTTCTTCCTGGTCATCGGAATAAATAACGTCAGACTGACGATAAAGGAAGGGATTAGCCGGAACAACGGCATGGGCATCGTATTTTGCGGATTGCTTCTGTTTGCTCTGTTATTCCCGGTGCTGCTTGAGAATTTCCTTCAGGTCACGGACCTTATCGATGTTCACCGCGAGTTCGGTGCAGGCCATTTCTTCAATGATGTATCGGTAAACTTTGTAAGTGCAGTTGTATCCTATATTGTATGTGTCCTGATCGCCACTGCCGTTATGGGGCGTCTGGCCATGCGGCAGCCTCAGCATTACAACCGCAATTACATTATCATTCTCGGGTGTCAGATACGCAAGAACGGTACGCTTACGCCTCTTCTCAGAGGAAGGGTTGACGCAGCGCGGGCATTTGCCAAGACACAGGAGGAGACTACGGGGCTCAAGCCGGTATTTGTTCCTTCCGGGGGCAAGGGAGCTGATGAGGTGATACCTGAGGCGGAGGCGATGAAAGACTATCTCCTGAGCTGCGGAATAAGCGAAGACAGGATACTGACGGAGGATAAGTCAACCAATACCAATGAGAATTTCAAATTCTCAATGGAGAAGATCAGGGAGCATGCTGGCGATAAAAAGGTCAAGGTCGTCTTTGCGACAACCAATTATCACGTTCTCAGGGCGGGACTTCATGCGGCCAAGCTGGGAATAAACGTCAGAGGCATCGGCAGCAGTACCAAATTCTACTTCAGCAGTAATGCCTTTATCAGGGAGTGTATAGCGATGCTTCACTACGAGCGCAGGACTCATATCAAGATGATCGTGTTCCTTTTTGCTGCAATCATATTCTCTGTCGGACTCGTATTTCTCGCAAATAGCGGCGCGTTTGCTATTTAAAAGAGGCATTATTGTAAGAATGTCGATTTTTAGCAAGTTTTTGTATCTTTTATTTATTGTAAACTCTGTTACTTTGTTGTAATATTTTATCTGTGCATAAATATAGCACTAATTAAGTATTATTCCCCGTCAAGGGGATTTAGGAGGAATTTCATATGGCAGTAAAAGTCGCAATTAACGGTTTCGGTCGTATCGGTCGTCTTGCTTTCAGACAGATGTTCGGTGCTGAGGGTTATG
>CADBNJ010000007.1 GCA_902795955.1 Oscillospiraceae bacterium | reverse complement strand
TGCCTTCTGCTGTGTAAGTGCACGACGAGAAATCTGTGAACGTGTAATTCTGATCTTTCTGCCGAAGAACATATCCTTCTGGCAAACCTCACACTTAGCCATGGTAACACCTCCTATTAGTCTTTAAAGTGCCTAAAGATAATATCATAGGAAACGGACGGATGCAACACTTTTTTAATCCTCTTCAAAAAATCTCCTGACAGTGATTATCCTCTCATAGAAAGCATTGCCGGAATTGAACTGTCTGAGCTTTACCGTAGTCTTGGTAGGAGATATCATGAAGAACGTCCCGGTATCCGTGCAGATCGCCATCTCCCTGATAACATTGCTGCCCTCCGGATCATTGGGACCTCTGAGGAATACAAAGTCACCCGGATGGATATCCTCAACGACGAGATTATTGTTAACGGCGTCTCTGTGCATCTCTATTGCCGTACCGAGTTTGGACTGCTCATCCATCGATCTGGGAAGTGTTATTCCGTTAACGGACGAACAGACATAAGCGATCCCGTTAACCGAAGCGCCCTTCATCGTAAGACCGTCGTCAAGATACATGGAATTGACAAAAGTCAGCACTGAAGATACAAAGTACCTGCTCGATACTATATCAGTCTTCGACCTTGTTCCGATCTCGATAACTCCGGAAGAACCCACCCAGCCGGTATCGCCTCCGGGGAGGTTCACCTGGTATACGCCGTCTTTCTTGACATTGCCGTAAAGCACGGTATTCATCAATGCCCTTGTTATGAGTGTTCCGTTGCTGGCATGAGTCATGATATTCTTGAACGGATCGGATATGACCAGCTTATACTGATACAGATCAGGCTCCACTGAATCCATGGAAGATATGAACGTGTTATCCGCTATATAGCCCGTCACGCCGTCTGTTGTCTCTATCATAACAAAGCCGTTGACCGAATTCGCATCGATAAGCTTAACCACCTCGTTATACAGGACCTGCGTGATCCTGTCGGATGTCACATCCGGAGAATCATAAACACTGACCTCAGGGCGGTTGATAACTCTGTAATCCGGATCAGTATATACATAATTCACCTGCTTCTGTACAAAAAGCTCGATATTGCTTCCCTCAAAAAGCTTCGGAAGTATTCGCGGAAATATAAAGAATACGCCGGCGAGCACAAATATCATGACTCCTACGGCTATCCCCAGGCCTATGAAGATATTGCGCTTCCTCGATCTGAGAGTCGCCTTCTTAGAGTCTATACCCCATTTGCTCATATCCTCGGCGTGACCGTAATCAGAATCATCATGACGGCTTGCACCTTCTATGAACGGGAGGTTCACGGGATTCTCAACATGCCTGACTTTGGATGAATCCTCAACAGAACCGCTGATCGGGGACTCACCCTGCCGCGTGGTGAACCTCTCAAAAATGCTCTTCGAAGCCTTGTTCCTGTTGCCGCTCTTCTTCATGACGGTTCCCCGCCTTCTGCCAGCATGCTGCATACGGCAACCGCATAGCCGCCGTCGTGACTCAGGCTGACAGACATGTCAAAGACACCGTATTCATCAGCCTTCTGCCGCGCCCTGCCCGTAAGGAATAATCCCGGCGCACCCTTGGGATCATTGATTATTCCGATATCCGTAAGGGAGATCCCCTCAGCCATTATCCCTGTCCCGAGAGCCTTGCCTGCGGCTTCCTTTGCGGCAAATCTTGCTGCATAGCTCTCAATACGCCTTCTGCCTGTCAGTTTATTGCAGTATTCCTTCTCATCACTTGTAAATACCCGGTTTATAAAAGCATCGCCCTGCCTGTCGATGCTCTTCCCGATCCTGTCTATATCAACGATATCGATACCGCTCAGTATCCTCATTTGCTCCTGCCCTTATCCCCGGCTATTATGTGAGCCCTCTTGAGCTTGCCTGCGATACGCACATCACTCTCGGCTATCAGGGACGTCACGGGGAAGGACGTAACGATTATCACCGGCAGTCCCCTGGCGATCCTTGATTCAAGGATCGAGTTAAGCCTTGTTCCGATCATTCCCGTCATCGTCATGTTGGCGATATAATCATCGATCACAAGAAGATCGGAATCCTTGTAATCATCCAGTTCATCATCATATTTGAGCGACAGATCATCAAGTCTTAAGTAACAGGCACTGTGACCCAGATTGATCGCCAGCTTGACGATATAGACGGCAAGGAACGTCTTGCCTGTCTGAACACCGTCATACAGCATATTGATGCAGTGATCCCCGGACTTATCCCCCTTTACGACAAGTTCAACGAGTTCCCTTCTCATGGCCATCCGGTGTGACTTCCTGCCGAAGTAATCATCCTTGTAATTCTCCAGCTTAATGAGACTGTAATCCTCAAGTCCCGACAGCCTGTAGCACTCTTCTATATCTTCCTGTCTGCACCTGCAGACCTGCATCATACCGCCCTTGTTCTGATAGAACCCGGTATCTTTGCAGATATCACATATGACCTTCTCCTCGTCGAAATGAGGATCTATGTCATTGCGTGATATAAACCTCTCCCTCTTGTCGCGGAGCTGGCTCGTCAGAGCCCTGCTGTGATTCTGCTCCACTATATTATTGTCGATGACCGCGATCAGCTCCGTGGCCCTTGCTGCCACGATATCGCTGTCGATCTTCTCGAGCTCCGGATAACTGTCATATACCTGCCTGACAGTCTTATCGCGGGCTATCTCGCGGGATGCCCTTACATCGGAGTTCGATGATGTAATCAGATCTCTGATGCTAACCATTATTCATCACTCCCTCCGAAAATATCGAGAATGTCGTCAATGCCCGGGGAATCCCCTTCTTCACTGCCGGAGCCGAAAGCAGGTTTATCCTCATCAGGCGTAGTCGACTCAGGTTCCGTCAATTCGATCCCCGCTTCAGCGCCTGTTACGGCACCGGAATGTCTTCCCTTGCGCCTGTCACTCTTGCGCTTGTTCTCACTGTGCTTCTCTTCCTCGAACTTCGCAGCCTCATCTACTGTCCTGATCCCTGCTGATGTCCACTTAACGAGTGTGTCCTCAACATGCGAGAGCCTGATCACATTCCTGTATTCATTGCATCTGTAAGCGTATTCTATGAGTTCGGAAGAACAGTTCAGATCGATTATCCATTTCTCGATCCTCTCTATGTCAAGTCCGTCCAGGCGCTTACGCATCAGCTTGCCCAGGACTTCCTGTGTATGTTTGATCTCTTTTGATGTCTTCTTATATTCGGCAAAAGCTGCCGCAGTCACATATCCCTTATCGTACCATCTTCTGGCAAGATTCCTCATCTCGCCTATATTCCTGACCTTCCCCTGTTCCAGTCCTTCCTGAAAAAGATTATAGACGACTGTCTGTTCGAACTTATACTCGAACAGACATTTGTCTATAAGTGAATAAAAAGTATATGCCATCTTCCCCTGGAAGAATGTGTCCTGAATGCTCTCTGCGAGCATATTGCGTTCCGGCATGTCATCCGGAACACCGCCTCCCGAAGCGGATAATGCCTTCTCATACCTGATGTACTCGTCGATCTCCCTGTGTATCAGATCAGTCATATGGAAACTGTTCCCGGATCTGACAAGGAGGTCTGCGGCAACAAGCTCGGCCAATGCCTTGTCGGTGTTGGCTTTGGACAGAATGGCCGTATCATACAGGGCCTTTAAGTCAAAATTCTTGCCGCGGTAGAAAGTATTGATCCACAGATAAGCATATAGTGCATCAGCAGAAAGCCCCCCGGCATATTTGATAACAAATATGTCGGGGAGATCTGTCTGTGATGTTATTAACCGCTGTCCGCCGTCGGTCACGAGTGTTATACCTCGATGTTGGCAGCCTTTCTCTTGTAGCTGTTAAGTCTCTCTATAGCGTCGCCCTTTGTCTTCTCGAACATGGAGTCAACTACCTCTGCAGGATACTTCTTGTAGAGTGAGTTGTATCTTACCTCAGCCTTAAGGAAGTCTACGAAACCGTCAAGGTTAGGTTCCTTGGAGTCGAGAGTGAACGGATTCTTGCCATCTGCAGCAAGAGTAGGATTGAATCTGTAGAGGTGCCAGTAACCGCACTCAACAGCAGCCTTCTCTCTTGTCTGAGCGCCCTTGAGACCGCCCTTGATACCGTGGTTGATACAAGGAGCATAGCAGATAACGAGTGAAGGTCCGTG
>CADBNJ010000006.1 GCA_902795955.1 Oscillospiraceae bacterium | reverse complement strand
TTACATCCGGCACTTCGGAAGATACAACAGAAACAACTGAGGAAGAGATGAATTATGAATCCCAGATCAGATGCTTCCTCGACAGATCTTCCGTCTGGCGGAGCAAGATACCGCCGCAGTACGTCTCCGGCAACAATGAAGTGCTGTTCACTGATCTTGACGGGGACGGATGTGTTGAGATGTTCGTAGCACGCATTGCCGGTAACGGAATTGATACGACATTCGAGATGTACGAATATGATCCGGCATCATCAGACGGTTACAGATTCGTCATCGACTACACGGAAGATGTAGACACGGCCGATATCATAAAAGACAGGATGGATGCATACTACAATGATTCAGCCGTACTCTATACGGCACACGACATAACAAGGGGCTATGGGCTCGTTGAGTATAACAACAAATACTTCATGATCTTCGAGCATGACTACATCCGCTTCGAACTGCTCGCTTCGGCAAAAACTACCACTGATGAAGGCGGAGAGTTTACCGATTATTATGACGCACAGAACCTGCCGATGCCGGAACCTGAGTTCAATACTATATTTGATACAGCAGCCTCCTCAAGAGGCAACCTGTCCAAGACAACAGTCAGTCTTCACTGGTTCCCTGCAGAGGATATCGAGTCAGCAGATGCAGGTCAGCTTGCACAGACCGTTGCAGTCAGGCCGCGTTGACATCATCCGTTATCAGTCATCCTCCGGAACGCCTGCAGGGCAGTCATCAGGCACCATAATGAATGCAATAACCCCACGGTCGGTAACGTAGAGTATCTCGGCCTTTGCCGTATCACCGATGTGATCGTATACCCTGCCTGCGCTTGAGCATGTGCCGATAACAGTCTTAACGCTGTTGGCAACGTACCCGATCTTACCCATGGGAGTAAGATCAACCCTGATCGCCTCACTGTCATATTCGTTGTCAGGTTCCTTAACGAGCTTGACCTTCATACCCTTCTCGAGGAAATCAGAGCCGTATCTCATATTTGTTCCCGTAATCGTAATGTAGCATCTTCTCATGACCTTGTCCTCCTTAGTTCATTTGTTATCTGCCCATAGTCTATCACCCGGCATATCCTATTATTGGGACATAATGTCGAACAAGATAAAATAATCAGATATTTTTAAAAACATCATATCGTGATATAATAGGACGATCCTAAAAAAGGAAGGGATATAAGATGGATAGCAAAAAGCCCATAATCATTACTTCAATAATACTCGGCGTGCTTATAATAGCACTTGTTGTCGTGTTCGCAGTCAAGTCCTGCAGCAAGGTTGACGACCTCCTTCCCACGAGCACATCGTCTTCAGATACACAGGGAAGCGGCGATACCACTGCAACCACAAGCGGAAGCGGCGAGACATCAGCTTCATTGCCGGATAATACACTTCCATCACAGCCGACCGGCGGTAATACCGATCCTGATGTGAATCCGCCTTTCCCGACAGCAGATGACGGCGAGGTCATCGTAATAGAACCCACCGGCGGCTCAAATCCGACACCCAAGCCTGCCGATCCGTCGTCTCCGGCTTCGCCTTCGACCAAGGCTCCTGCCGCACCGACTTCAAGCGGTCCTATCGAATTGCCGTTTGTTCCTGCAGATCAGCTGTAATAAGAGATTCACCCTCTTGCCAACTTACTGACAATCAAGTATAATACAACCCGTCATTCGGGCGGTTAGCTCAGCTGGTTAGAGTATCTGCTTGACATGCAGGGGGTCGCTGGTTCGAGTCCAGTATCGCCCACCAGAATGTAATAAGTCACGCGTTTGAACAGAACGCGTGACTTTTTCTTTAACAGCAATTATAATAAATAAACAGCAAATATTTACAATCTATGTGAGGAACTCATATGAAAGGCATTATCCTGGCAGCCGGCAAAGGCACAAGACTTCACCCGATCACACTTCCCGTTTGCAAACCGCTTCTTCCGGTATATGACAAACCGCTGATCTATTACTCTATAGCAACGCTCATGCGCGCCGGCATCAGGGATATCCTTATCATAATACCTCCGGATGAACTCAAGTCTTTCGAGAGCCTCCTGGGTGACGGATCAAAATACGGCATCAATATCAGCTACAAAGAACAGAAGGTTCAGCGCGGTATTGCCGATGCATTCATTATCGGAGAGGAGTTCATCGGAGATGATTCCGTCTGTCTTGCACTCGGAGATAATATATTCTACGGACCTGCCTTCAGGCAGAAGCTCAGGGCAGCCGTCAAGGGACTCGCTGAGGGAGCGATCATTTTCGGATATTACGTGAATGACCCCAGGCCCTTCGGTGTTGTTGAATTCGATAATAACGGAACGGCTATATCCATTGAGGAGAAGCCTTCGAATCCGAAGTCGAATTACATCGTTCCCGGTCTTTACTTCTACGACAACAGCGTAATTGAGATCGCCAAGAAGGTTGAACCTTCTGCACGCGGCGAGCTCGAGATAACATCTGTAAATAATGCGTATCTGGAGGCAGGCAAGCTGCACGTAATCACTCTTGAGAAGGAGTATTCATGGTTCGACGCCGGGACTGCTGACAGCCTCTATAATGCGGCAGGCGAGATCAGATCGGCGCAGCGAAGCGGCAAGATGATCGGATGTCTTGAAGAGATCGCAGTCCATAATCACTGGATCAATCTCGACGAGCTGGAGGAAGCTGCCGAGAAGATGAAGCAGACCCAGTACGGCAAGTACCTGTATGGTGTCCTCAATGAATTAAGAGACGAGGTCTGATCCTTCTTCCTTTGCCTTGGACAGCTTCAGGTCGATAAGGAATGCAAGGATCCCGACGCCGACCATGGCGATCGACCCGATCCATAGCATGTAATAACCGTAACTGTATGATATAAGATCTCTGGTAAGCCTGCTCTCCCAGCTGGAATCGGCTGTTATTTCTTTCGCGAAGAACAGCGCCCTGTGCAGGGCAAAAAAAGCACACACGCCTCCTATGCCGAAGAATGCGCTGAACTGCTTTACCACTGCCAGGAATATCGCCAGTGCCCCGAACAGCAGTATCACAAATCCCCAGAACCTTGTACCGTCATAAATACTCACGGCCTTCGAATTGCTCATAAATTTTATCCTGACATACGGCACAAATGCACCTGTTATAAATATAACGGAAGATATGATCCCAAGGATCTTAACAAGACGCTCACCGGGCGCCGGCTCACGTATATCATAATCTGAATTCAGATTGCTGTTCGACAATGACATATTCATTACCACCTTCTGATCACATCTATATTGCTTTTTGATAATACAACATTTTATGATATCATCACATAAAATAAATTGAGGTTATATTGGTGAATATACACACACAGCTCATACAAGTACTCATCCTGGTTGCAGGAATGATCATTATCCTGACTTCTGCAAGGCTTATCTCCGGTAAGTCCGGCCGTGATTGGATATTCAAGCTGACACGCAATCTGATGTTCATTATATTCACAGGAGCTCTGATCTATCTGACCTTCATTTACGGGGGAAGAGGCAACCACGGCAATGTTGAACTCACATTCAGACTAAGCTTCTGGAGAGCCATAAAGAATTCCTATTACGGAGCTCTTGTCCATGCATCACTCATGAACCTTCTGCTTTTTGTACCGCTCGGTTATCTCCTTCCCCAGTTCAAAGAGATCAGGTTCACAAGAGAACTCAGGTGGTGGCAGAACCTCATTATCGCCTTTGCCGTCAGTCTGGCAATCGAGACACTCCAGCTGGTGCTCCACAGAGGGACATTTCAGCTTGATGATCTCATCCGCAATACCGAAGGAGGCGTTATAGGATTTGCACTCGCAAGACTTACGGGCTGCCGGAGAGGATAGCTTACTTTGAATTGAGCCTGTCTTCTACCCAGATTAAGTACGATATCGAAGAATCAAATAAGAAAGCATTATCACTCAATTCCACGATCAATTCCTCTATTGTATTAGGTCTGTATCCGTACCCGCTCATCTCTTTCTCATACTTCTTAAGCTTGCCAAGTCTCAGTTCCTTGAGGAAAAGCTTGAAATCCTTGTTAGCCCGTGCCAGCCTATCCGCATACTTGCCTGCGGCACTTAAGTCATACTTCTTAAAGTACAGGATCGACAAAGGCAGCAGCATCTGAGTCTCATTAGCTTTATCGAACTTCGCGTGAAGAGCCAATGCGTCCTCTTCCCGCTCCGTCAGAGCATAAAGATGCATAAGTGTATATCTGACACCGAGATTGTCGCTAGTGCAAAGTCTTAACAGTTCCTCACATTCCGAGATGGCTTTGCCGAACATGCCGCATCTGATGAGTGCATCAACATAAGATCTTCTCATTCTCATGTAAGGCCTTGTCTCAATGACTAACCAGAACTCACCTTCATACTCCTTGTCCATATAACCCTGTTTTGCCATGACCTCGTTGCCGTGCTTGACTGCTCTGTCAAGCTTCTTCACAAGATCAACCGAATTAAGCGCGGATAATTCAGCCACGAGCTGCTCTGCATCCAGATTATCGGGATCCAGTTTTATTGCTTTACGACCGAACTTAAGCGCATCCTTAACACTGTCGGCTCTTCCCGCCAATTCCATAAAATCATCAGCGGTCTTCGCATTCTTCTCGGTGACCACCTCGCGCGGAGAATTGTTATGATCCTTCATTAATTCTGCGAGAAGACTGTTAATCTGTTCTTCAGACATATCCTCTCTCATGTTATTCTCTAAAAAGTTACGGATATCCTTCATTGCGGAATCGTTATTCATAATCCGGTATAGTCCTCCTTGTGAGCATATGCTGATAATGTATCATACAACGCGGGTGCACGGTCTTATCGAATCAAGTTCATCTGCGATCTCACTTCTCAAACGGCGTATATCAATGTCATTCTGGATATTAAGAAAATATAGTTCAGATACGCCAAAATACTTCGCCAGCCTTAATGAAGTATCTGCTGTGATCTTCCTTCTTCCATGCAGAATGTCCTGAATGCGTGACACAGGAACAAATATCCCCTGAGCCAGCTTATATGCTGACAATCCCAGTGGAATCATAAATTCTTTGCTTAGAATCTCACCAACTGAAGGTGCTTCAATAACCTTGTTCATATTGTCCTCACTTATGATAATCAACTATCTCAACATCATAATAATATGAATCATCAATTCTGAAGCATATTCGATATTGATCGTTGATCCTTATACTCCATTGTCCTTCCCTGTCACCACTAAGATGTTCAAGATGGTTTGCAGGAGGAATCCTCAGGTCATCTATACAAGCCGAATTATCTAACATTATCAGTTTCCGCAGTGCAACTCTCTGAATATTGACGGGGAGTTTGCGCGAAAAGTCTTGAAAGTAGATCATCATCGTCTCTTTGTCTGCAAAACTCTTTATCCTTCCCATACTATACCTCTTATACGTGTATATGTCAATCGTGTATACAATACTAATCCCTAGTCAAACAACAAGAACTTTTGTTCTTATTGTACATCAAATTCAATCTTATAGCAAGGTTACATGACATGTATAGTGGAATGTACGCTTTATTCGTCCTTTCTGAACAATTATATCTTGGCAATTTGAATATCTTTT
>CADBNJ010000005.1 GCA_902795955.1 Oscillospiraceae bacterium | reverse complement strand
GAGGTCAATGTCTCTACATTTTGTAAAAAAGAACATACCGGTGCAGGAATGTAGAGACAATCGGGATCAATGTCTCTACATTTTGTAAAAAAGAACATTCCGGTGCAGGAATGTAGAGACAATCGGGGTCAATGTCTCTACATTTTGTAAAAAAGAACACTCCGGTGCATGAATGTAGAGACATCCGGGGTCAATGTCTCTACATTTTGTAAAAAAGAACATTCCGGTGCATGAATGTAGAGACATCCGTGGGCAATGTATCCGTAAATCCGCACGGGAAGCCGGCCGGTCTATATAATAACGAACACTTTTGTTAAGCAGAATGGGGAAGATTTTGATCTGATAATCGTCTGGGCGGTCTTTTGCCTAACTTTTGACTTATACGCTACACCATCTGTGATATAATAATCTTTGTTTATTTTTAGCATTAAGGGAGCCCAAGTATGGAAAAGTATTCTGTAATCTCTGAGGAAGAGATCCGCAACGCACTTATAATCGTGCAGAAGATCAATTCCTACTACTATGAGAAGATGGTTGGTCAGAAGGATCTGGGTACGAGCCTTCTTATGACGTTGATGGTCAACGGTCACATACTGATCGAGTCGGTGCCGGGTCTGGCCAAGACGACGGCGGCGAAGACTCTGACGGAGGCGTGCGGCGGTGCGTTCTCGAGAATACAGTGTACGCCCGACCTTCTGCCGAGTGATATTATCGGTACGCAGATACTGAATTATTCCACGGGCAATTTTGAGACAAAGCTTGGTCCGGTTCACGCTAATTTCGTGCTGCTCGATGAGATCAACAGGTCTTCGGCCAAGACGCAGAGCGCCATGCTCGAGGTCATGCAGGAGCATCAGACAACTATCGGCGGCGTGAAGTACGATACGCCGGAGATCTTCATGGTCATTGCCACACAGAACCCGATAGAGCAGGAAGGAACATACCTTTTGTCTGAGGCGCAACTCGACAGATTCTTCATGAAGGCCGTGATCGACTATCCGACAGTTGCTGAAGAGCTGGAGATCATGAACAGGATCGAGAACAATGTTTTCACGCAGAGCAGGAGCGTTGTAACTCTCGAGGATATCAAGTATGTGCAGGATCTTGTGCAGCGCGTTTATCTTGATGAGTCGATCAAGAATTACATCGTAAGGATCATTGATGCCACGAGGCACGCCGACAAGTTCATCCCCAAGGATCTTGCACAGTACATCACGCTGGGTTCGAGTATCAGAGGCTCCATCTGTCTGATGGAGATAAGTAAGGCTGTGGCGATACTGTCGGGCAGGGACTACGTTACGCCTGATGACGTTAAGGCTTTCGCCAAAGGCGTGCTGAGACACAGAGTTACGCTCAACTTCGCTGCCGTTGCTGACGGCGTTACGGAGGACCAGATCATCGACGCGATCATGGGGGCTGTTCCTACACCATGAGCGGCAGAACGAGCTACGTCAACCGCATCAAGGCGAATGTAAGCATATATGCTACCAAGAAGACGAGTAATGTTCTCGACGGAACATATCCGTCTGTATTTCACGGCAGGAGCATGAACTTCGAGGACCTGCGCGAGTATATCCCCGGAGACAACATAAGGGACATCGACTGGAAGGCGTCGGGCAGGTCGGGAACGATCCTGATCAAGCGTTATATTGCTGACAAGAAGCACAGCGTCATGATGGTACTCGACACCGGTTCGAAGATGTCCGGAGATTCCGCGGGATTCGACAAGAAGCGTGACATTGCACTCACTGCTGCGGGCACCATCGGATACCTGGCATACAAGAACGGGGACACGATCGGGTCTTTGTACAACCGTGACGGGTTCATCAAGCTCAATCCTTTCAGGACCGGCATTCCGAACCTCGAAATGATGCTCGCCGGATACGACCGCGACCTCGAATCACACGAGAAGAACAATATTGAGAAATCTTTGGATTTCATAATCAATAATTTCAAGAAGAGGATGATCATCTTTGTCATCACCGACATGGACGGCATCTCCAGGGTGTCGGAGCCCTGCCTTAAGCGTCTCCGCACCAGACATGACGTGCTCTTCGTCAACATCAGCGACCTTGGCCTTACAGGAAACAAGGTGTACGACGTTGACGGAAGGAGATACGTGCCGAACTTTATCAGCGGCAACAGAAGGCTCGCACAGCTCGAAGCGAAGAGAAGGCAGGAGATACAGGAATCAAATGCCCGCAAGCTCATCAAGTTCGGCGTAAGCAGCGTGAATATCGACACAGAAGAACAAGTAGTTACCAAAGTAATAGAACTGCTGGAAAGTCACAGATATGCCAACATCCGTTAAGTTACAGGACATGGAGAGCTATTCGCTTATATTGACGATCATCGCGATCGCTCTTATTGCGCTACCTGTGATCATACTCATTATCCTGAAGCTGATAAGGTATGAGCGTCCGCCGCGCAAGCCCAAGCCGGTCAAGCCAGCTCCTGTCATTCACTACGAGCCGCAGCAGCTCAAGTCGATGTATCTCGGCATGATCTCAGAAGTCGAGACAAGGTATACAAATAACCTGATCGACCTTCGTCAGGCTCACATAGATCTCAGCAGGATCGTCCGTGAATACTGTGCCAAAGCATCTCATGTTAATACTGATAAGCTGACTCTCAGAGAGATCGCCAGACTCGGCAAGCCGTCTCTGTTCGATACGATCAAGGAGTTCTACCAGCCTGAGTTCGCATACGATTCAGACAAGGATATCAACATGTCATTCTGGAGTGCCAGGGAGGTCATAAGAACATGGGCCTGACATATCCTATCGTATTCTATATCTGCATCGGGATCGTGGCTGCCGGAATCATCGTGCTGCTGTTCCTTATCAAGGGCAAGAAGTACACAGGCGGCAGCAGAAGTGCGAACAATGACTATGTCAAGAAGCTGTCCCAGTACAAGACACTGATACTCGAATATCATTTCCTGAGAGCAGGTGCCATCATCGGCATGATCCTGGCACTTATCGGTGCGTCTGTTCTGGTGGCGAAGCCTGCCGTGGTCAAGTCGGAGGTTACAGAACTTCATAACAGAGACATCATAATCGGTTTTGACGTATCGACGTCGCTGGATTCTGTCAGCGTTCAGATGTGTGAACAGCTGCAGGATTTTGTATCCAATCTCAAAGGTGAGAGATTCGGTATAGTTATCTTCAACGGACAGGCAGTAAAGCTCGTCCCGCTGACTGATGATTACGGGTATGTCATATCCGAACTAGAACATCTTAAGAAGTCGATCGAGGCCGGGCGCAATGCGATGTTCTACTCTGATCTGGACGAACTGTCAGCATACAGATTTGCAGGCACATCAAGCGACCGCGGAAGTTCTCTTATCGGTGACGGACTGGCGTCGTGCCTGTATTCCTTCAATGACTTTGAGGAGAATCCCGACCGAGCCAGGCTCATCGTTCTGGTGACTGATAATGACGTCCTCGGCGATGAGATCGTCACGGTTCCCAAGGCATGCGAGCTCTGCGCTTTCAAGAAGGTTAAGGTGTTCGGGATCGCTCCTTTCTTCGTGGAGAAGGAGGAAGAGTTCAAGCGTTCCATCGAGAGCACGGGCGGCAAGTATTTCAATACGCGCAATAACGACGCGATCGAGGATGCGATCGAAGCGGTCAAGGATACGGATGTATCGGTATCTTACAAGACGACTACGACCAAGAAGGATCTGCCCGAGACATTCATCATTCTCATAACGATGGGTACTCTTCTGTTCGGTGCGACGGTATGGAGGCTGAGGCTATGAGTATCAATCCCTTTATACCGATACCGATAATGGTGATAATCTGTGCAGGCCTCATAGTGATGAAGCGCAGAGGCGTGTGGAACTTTATCAGGCAGATCATAATCGCCGTGCTTCTGTTCATGGTCAATCTGAGGATACTTATCCCGAGTGATCATGTGGAGAATTACAGTAATAACGTGAAGATCCTGTTTGTCGTTGACAACACGATAAGCATGCTGGCAGAGGACTATAACGGCAGCGAGAGAAGGATGGACGGCGTAAGGCGCAACATCAGTGATATCATGGATAATTTCGAAGGGGCAAGATATGCGCTGATATCCTTCAATGATATCAACGGCAATGTCCTCGTTCCTTATACGACAGATAAGAAAAACGTCATCCAGGCGGCAAATTCGCTTGAAGGAAGAAGCAAGATATATGCGAGCGGCACATCTTTCAATAAGGTTTACACGACGCTCAAGGATTATCTTGAAGGCACGTTCCGCGTTAGGGAAGAGGAGACGCAGGACAGCAGCATACAGCTTGTATTCTTTATCAGTGACGGTGAGAATAATACCAAGGATACTATCAAGTCATTTGACAGCCTGGCACAGCACATTGACGGCGGATGCGTTCTCGGATACGGCACGACAGCCGGAGGGATAATGCGCGTCAAAGAATACAGTTCATCCGAGCAGCCTGAAGTGCTGACATATTACGAGAACGGCAAGAAGATGACGGCTCTGTCCAAGATCGACGAGAAAAACCTCAAGAAGCTGGCCGGCGAACTCGGCATATCTTATTCCCACATAACGAGAGACGAGGATGTGTGGTCAGTCGTGGACTCGATCAAAGACAAGATCGACAGCGGTGAGATGACGGCATCTGCTACAGAGGGAATGGGAAGTATTGAGACATATTATATTTTTGCCGCAGGTTTATTTGTATTTTTGTTATATGATCTGATATACTATGGAAGGAAGATAGGGAGAGGACAATGAGACTTAAGATTATCATCGCGATCTATATTGTTGTATTTCTCGTTTGCGGGAAGATACTGATGAACTACTTCTATAACGAAGGAGTTATTGATGCATTTGAGAAAGGGGATTACTCGCTCAATGACGATCTTCTCCTGTCTCTTAATTACCTCGAGCCTTATATTGCTTACTACAATAACGGCAATATCCACTACAAGCTCGGTCAGTATGATGAGGCCATTGAGGACTATCAGAATGCTCTTGATACGGGTATCCCCGCAGGTCACGAGTGCCCCGTAAGGATCAATATGGCGCTGTCCATCCTGGGCGGTCTCGGTGCCGATTACAAGAACCCGGAGAATATCGATAAGTCCCTTGAGATCCTCTACCGTGCACGCGGAGTACTCCTTGAAGATGACTGCGCTAATGACGAGGGCACAGGTCACAGCAAGAAGGCCGAGAGACTTAAGCGTGATATCGATGCTGCCATCGAAGAGCTGAAGCAGATCCAGCAACAGCAGCAGGACCAGCAGAATCAGCAGCAACAGCAGCAGAACCAGAACCAGAATCAGGATCAGCAGCAACAACAGCAACAACAGCAGCAGGATCAGCAACAGCAGCAGATGCAGTCCGAAGACAAGTCCACGGAAGAATACATGGAGCAGTACCAGCAGCAGGCCCAGAATGACAGACAGAATGACATGGACCAGTACAGCGGCGCCCGTGTAAAGTGGAACAGCGATTATAATAATATCTGGTAACCGCTCATAATGTTTTTCTGAAACCAGTCCTCGATGCGCATAGTAACTGCCTGCAAATTGGCAGAACCGTTTAGCGCACCTGCGGTAAGGTTTCAGAAAAACATTATTCGCTCTCACTTGGGTGACTGAAGTCCGCCGGAGAGAATTCATTCGCT
>CADBNJ010000004.1 GCA_902795955.1 Oscillospiraceae bacterium | reverse complement strand
CTTTTTTACAAAATGTAGAGACATTGACCCCGGATGTCTCTACATTCCTGCACCGGAATGTTTGTTTTTACAAAATGTAGAGACATTGACACATTACCACCGGATGTATCCGTTTTCCTGCACAGACCGGCTTCCCGTGCAGGTTTACGGATACATTTCAAAACCGGAATTCTCCACTGCCGCTTTATCTGATAATCTTTGAGCATTTATATGTTAGAGCTATTATTTTCAGTTTTACGGGGAAGTTCGATTGAAGGTTCCACCGCTCCTTTGAGCACTAGTCGATCACTAACTATATTTCTCGTGTTAGTGTTGTATAAGCTTTACAAACACCTTTGAGCAACAAGCGATAATGCGCACCTTTAATCCTATGCGCATCAAATATCACTTGTTGCGACTGTGTTTGTAAAGCTTTATACAACACTGATGGCGTATCTCACCGTTGCCATTGCATCCTTCCCGTAGAAATCCGCACCGATCATATCCGCATATTCCTGTGTCAGCACCGCGCCTCCGACGCACACCTTGCACCACGGCGCATCCTTGCGCAGGAGCTTTATCGTCTCTTCCATCGCGGGCACCGTCGTCGTCATGAGTGCAGACAATCCGCACAGGGGTGCATGGTTCGCAACAACTGCTTCAACCACAGTCTCCGGAGGAACATCCCTGCCCAGATCGATGACGTCGAATCCGTAATTCTCGAGGATGAGTTTCACGATGTTCTTGCCGATGTCGTGGATGTCACCCTTGACTGTTGCTATGACAAACTTTCCGCGTGAAGGACCTGATGATCCTGCCTCCGCCATCTTCTTTTTGATCTGCTCAAAAGCAAACTGCGACGCCTCTGCGCTCATCAGCAGCTGCGGCAGGTACATTGTCTTCTCCTCAAATCCCTTGCCGACTATATCAAGCGCCGGGATGATCTGCTCAGACACAATATCAAGCGGCTCCGTGGACTCAAGAAGACCTGCTGTAAGCTTTGCGGCCTGCTCTTTCATGCCCTTCACGATGGCGCGCTGAAGATCAGTCAGACCGTCGTCATTAACAGTGGCGGAAGCCGGCGTTCCTGCAGTAAGAGTCGATACTGCGTATTTATCTATATTGGCGATGTAATCACCGCAGTTCGCGTCGAGCCCCGACAGCGTCCTGAATGAATACCACACCTTCATCATCTCGTTTGAATTGGGGTTCATGATCGCCGCAGACAGTCCCCGTGTCATGGCCATGAGGAAGAACGAGGATGTTATTATTTCGCGCTGCGGCAGTCCAAAAGACACGTTCGACACGCCGAGAGATGTATTGCATCCCAGCTTGTTCCTGATATGGCCGAGCGCATCCAGCGTAGCAAGCGCAGCCTTGTCATCAGCGCTTACAGTCATGGCGAGCGTATCGAAGATAAGATCCTTCTTTGCAATGCCGTATTCACCTGCGCGCTTGATTATCTTCTCTGCGATCTCTATCCTCTCGGCAGCATTGTCGGGAATCCCGCGCTCGTCAAGAGTGAGGCAGACCAGGAGTCCTCCGTATTTCTTAACCAAAGGGAAGATCGCCTCCATTACTTCTTCCTTACCGTTGACCGAATTGATCATTGGCTTGCCGTTATATGTGCGCAGAGCACGTTCCATGGCAGCTGTATCGGTAGTATCTATCTGAAGAGGCAGATCGATTATTGCCTGCAGTTCATAAACGACTTCCGTCAGAAGCGCAGGTTCGTCTATCTCGGGAATTCCGACATTGACGTCCAGCACCTGCGCGCCTCTGTCAACCTGTGCCAGACCGACGCTCAGGATATGTTCTATATCGTGTTCGCGGAGCGCTTCCTTGAACTTCTTCTTGCCCGTCGGATTGATCCTCTCGCCTATCAGTACGGGAGACACACCGAATTCCACAGTCTGTGAATAAGAGCTGATCACGGATCTGTTCTTGTCAGTCACCGGAACGGGGGTGATACCCTTGCTCTTATTTACTGTCTCTCTGATGTAATCCGGAGTCGTTCCGCAGCACCCGCCTGCGATCCTCACACCCTCTCCTATGAACT
>CADBNJ010000003.1 GCA_902795955.1 Oscillospiraceae bacterium | reverse complement strand
CAGTGGCATACGCCGGGATTCTCCCTCAGTACACCCCTGCTCTTCGCGTCTCTTAAGATGTCAAGAGCATCTCCCGTCGCATCCCGTTCGTGTATGATCACGGGAATATCAAGCTCCTTCGCCAGCTCAAGCTGTCTGACAAATACACTGCGCTGAACATCCCTCGGTGACAGATCGTAATAATAATCAAGACCTATCTCGCCCAAAGCCAGGATCCCGTTATCCTTACGCGTCTTACGGTCGAGCATCTTTATCAGCTGTTCTTCCGCTTCCTTCGTGTAGTCTTTGGCTTCGTGAGGATGGAACCCCACGGATGCGTACAGTGTCACCCCGTGCTCCCCGTCGTGGGAATTGCGGTAATCAACGGCCTTTATCGAAGTCTGAAGATTATCCGCCGGGATAAGGATCCTTGTGACTCCTGCCTGTGAAGCATTGAGAAGCACATCATCAGGAGTCATGCCCTCTGCTCCGAACCTGTCGTCGTAGAGATGGGCATGGGTATCGAAGAACCCCGTAACTCCCCTGTAGTGCTTTGCTTCTCTCATATCATCAGGAGATGTCCGCACCCGGCTTGATGTCATCCGGGAATTCGACTACTCTGAACTTGTCGCCGTCTCTTACCGACATGATCATGCCGTTGGACTCAAAGCCCATCATCTTGCGCGGCTCCAGGTTAACTATCATGGCCAGTGTCTTACCGATAAGTTCCTCGGGCTTATAGTATTTCGCAATACCCGACAATACCTGCCTCTCACCGAATCCGTCGTCCACAATGAACTTCAGGAGCTTATCCGACTTGGGCACATTCTCGCAGCTCAGCACCTTGACAGCCCTCAGATCCAGTGCCGCGAAATTATCAAACTTCGTAAGCTCCTTCAACGGCTCCTCCGGCAGCTGCCTTGCAGGCTTATTCATCTCCTCAAGCTCTGCCAGTTCCTTCTCGATGTCGATCCTCGGGAAGAGAACGGGTCCCTTCTTTACCGTAACATCTGCAGGGAGCATCTTCTCGGCGGATGCATCCTCCCACTTTGTATTCGCCTCAGACGCGCCGATCTGCTCATAGACCGCAGGTGCCGTGTTAGGCATTGCGGGAGACAGGAGTATAGTACATCTTCTTACCGCATCAAGGAGGTTATAGAGAACTGCCGCAAGTCTCGGCTTCTTCGCCTCGTCCTTTGCAAGTACCCAGGGCTCGTTCTCGTCAATATACTTATTGGCTCTTGCAATAACTCTGAATATCCTCTCGAGGGCATCGGCGATGTGGAAACTCTCGTAATTCTCCTCAACAAATGAAGGGAGAGCTTTGAGCTGTGCCAGAAGATCATTGTCGGCATCAGTGAATTCCTTCTCCACCGGCAGCGTACCGTCGAAATACTTAACTGCCATTGCAACTGTTCTGGATACGAGGTTGCCCAGATCGTTGGCAAGATCGGAATTGATCCTGTTGAACATCATCTCGTTGTTATAAGGGCAGTCGGAACCGTAAGGCATCTCTCTCAGGAGGTGATATCTCAGCGCATCCACCCCGTACCTGTCAGCAAGGATGAAGGGATCGATGACGTTGCCGGATGATTTGCTCATCTTGCCGCCGCCGAACGTGATCCAGCCGTGACCGTAGATCCTCTTGGGAAGCGGTATCTCAAGTGCCATGAGAAGTGCCGGCCAGATTAGAGAATGGAACCTTACGATCTCCTTGGCCATTACATGAACGTCTGCAGGCCAGTACTTATCAAAGTCATTATGAGCGCCGTTCATGTAACCCAATGCCGTAATATAGTTCGACAATGCGTCGACCCACACGTAAACAACGTGCTTCTCATCGAAAGTAACGGGAATTCCCCACTTAAAGCTCGTTCTTGATACACAGAGATCCTGAAGGCCGGGATCGATGAAATTGCTGATCATCTCATTGACTCTCGTCTTAGGATTAAGGAAATTCTTCTCCTCGTCGAGCAGGAGCTCCTTGAGCCTGGGTCCGAACTCGGAAAGCTTGAAGAAATATGCCTCCTCCGAAGCATCTGTAACTTCTCTTCCGCAGTCGGGGCACTTGCCGTCAACAAGCTGGCTCTCCGTCCAGAAAGACTCACAGGGCGTGCAGTACTTGCCCTTGTACTCGCTCTTGTAGATGTATCCCTTATCGTAAAGAGTCTTAAAGATGTTCTGAACAGCCTCAACATGATAGTCATCAGTCGTTCTGATGAACCTGTCGTAGGTGATGCCGAGCCTTGCCCAGAGCTTCTTAAAGTTGGCGACGATCTCATCGACATACTGCTTGGGAGTGACTCCCGCTTCCTGAGCCTTCTTCTCTATCTTCTGTCCGTGCTCATCCGTGCCGGTAAGGAACATTACATCATATCCCTGCATTCGCTTCATCCTTGATACACAGTCGCATGCAAGCGTAGTGTAGCAATGACCGATGTGAGGATTGCCCGACGGATAATAGATCGGGGTTGTGATGTAAAACTTTTGTTTCTCAGACATGATAAGCCTCCGTATATTTATAATATAACTAAATAATTATAAAGCGTCGGCGCATGTTTGGCAAATCAAAAAGAGCGCGCCCGGCAATGATGAGTACTGTGGGGGAAAGTTCAGCAGTATACGCAGACTAATTGTGCAGGTAAAATTTTTAGCGGAACATTTACACTGCGTACGCAGTAAACTTGTGAATGAAACCGGCCTTACCGGAACATATTTGCTGCGTACGCAGTAAACTTGTGAATCTGAATCAATTTAGTGGAACATTTAGTCTGCGTGCGCAGTAATTCTGTT
>CADBNJ010000002.1 GCA_902795955.1 Oscillospiraceae bacterium | reverse complement strand
GCCATTCTGGTCGATGCAGCGTCTGCCGGGCAGATAACCTTGATGTTCGGGATCGCACGCATGACGGCGAGATCCTCAAGGCACTGGTGAGACGCACCGTCCTCACCTACCGACAGACCTGCGTGTGTCGCGCAGATCTTAACGTCCAGATCGGGATAGCATACGGAATTCCTGACCTGCTCACAGTTACGCATTGAAGCGAATGTCGCGAACGAGGAGATGAATGCTATCTTGCCCGTCGTGGCCATTCCTGCTGCAACTGCAGTCATGTTTGCTTCGGCGATGCCCATGTCAAAGAACCTCTCCGGGTATGCCGCCTTGAACTTTGCCGTATTAGTCGATCCTGACAGATCGGCGTCAAATACCACTATCCTCTTATCCTCTCCGAATTCGACCAAAGCCTTACCGTAGGCTTCTCTGGTTGCCATCATGCTCATGCGTTGACCTCCTTCTCAGCCTCTTCGATTGCTCTGTCGAGCTCCTCAACTGCTATCTTGTACTCCTCATCAGAGGGAGCCTTGCCGTGGAATCCGGGGTTATCGTACATGAACGATACGCCCTTGCCCTTATGTGTCTTGCAGATAACGAAGAACGGCTTGCCTTCACCCTTGTGACTCTTGAAGGCTCCTACCGCCTTATCTATCTCATTGAAATCATGGCCGTCTATCACCATCGTATTCCACCCGAAAGCCTTCGCCTTGGCCTCAATGTCTCCCAGGCTCATGACATCGTCGACTTTGCCGTCGATCTGGAGCCCGTTATTGTCGAGGAATGCGCAGAGGTTATCGAGCTTATAGTGAGCAGCGCTCATCAGCGCCTCCCAAACCTGGCCTTCCTGCATTTCGCCATCGCCGAGAACGGAGAAAACATTATAGTCCATGCCGTCAACCTTGCCTGCCAGCGCCATTCCCACGGCAGCGGATATTCCCTGTCCCAGCGAGCCCGTCGACATGTCGATGCCGGGCGTATGCGTGATGCACGGATGTCCCTGGAGGAATGAGTCTATCTTCCTGAGATTCTTCATCTCGTTAATGTCGAAGTAGCCGCGGAGTCCCAGCACGGAGTAGAGAGCCGGGGCGCAGTGTCCCTTGGAGAGGACGAACCTGTCTCTGGCGGGGTCCTTGGGATTGGCGGGATCGATGCGCATACCCTCATTATACAGGTATGTGATGATGTCAGTGCACGACAGAGATCCGCCCGGATGACCGCTGTTGGCGCAGTACACGCCTTCTACGACCCATCTTCTTACTCTTGCCGCGGTAAGCTTCAATTCATTAAGTTTCTGCTGATCCATAACTAACCTTCCGTAATAATTATTTGTCCGAATATACCCTCGGCACACGCTTGCCGATGATACATGTTATCTCGTAATTGATAGTGCCCAGATATTCAGCCAGTTCATCGACTGACCTGTGCTTGCCGAATACGGTCACAAGGGACCTTACTCCGACGTAGTCTTTTATATCGGTTGCATCGAGCATGCACATATCCATACAGACATTGCCGATTATGGGGGCACGCTGACCTGCCACGATCAGCTCGAATCCGTCAGAATACCTCCTGGACAGTCCGTCGGCGTAACCGATAGATACGGTGAGAACCCTGGTAGGTCTTCCGGCCTTGAAGTGCCTTCCGTAGCTCACGGAAGTTCCGACGGGCACAGTCTTCGCATGTATTACCTTCGCATACCAGGACATGACGGGAACGAGGTCGATATCCTGCTTGGGAGCGGGACATCCCGGAGGCATGAGGCCGTACAGGATTATGCCGGCACGCACCATGTCCAGATGCATCCCGGGGAATCTCATTATTCCGGCACTGTTGCAAATATGCCTCTTCTCAAAGGTTATCCCGCACTTGGCGAGCTGATCGAGCTCACTCATGAAGCTCACGAACTGCTTCATCGTATACTCATCGTCCTCAGTATCCGCTACCGCAAAATGCGAGAAGACACCGTAGTGGTCAAGACCCGGGAGCCGGCATATCTCAACGATATCCTCCGTGGAACTGCCGTCAGATATGAATCCAAGCCTTCCCATGCCCGTATCGAGCTTAATGTGTATCCTTACCGTCTTATTCTGAGCTACAGCCTCCTTAGACAGGATCTTTGCCGCCTCAAGGTCGTATACGGCCTGATCGATGTCATACTTGACGACATCCTTGAAGTGCAGCGGATCTGTGTATCCGAGTATGAGGATGGGTGTCTTGATCCCCGCCTCACGCAGCTCTATGGCCTCGCCTATCGTTGCAACGCACAGGTATGACGCGCCGCATCCGATAAGCGTCCTGGCGCATCTCACCGCACCGTGGCCGTATGCATCAGCCTTAACGACTGCCATTATCTCGGCCTCAGGCGAAGTTATCCTTCTTATCTCATTGTAGTTGTGACTAAGCGCGTCAAGATCTATCTCCACACAGGAACGGTCAAAAACGTCAGATGTAATTGTCTTCACTTGCTCATCATCTCCGTCAGTAATTATGTCAGTATTATACCCAGCCGGTCTTTGCAAAAGCCTCATCATAATATCCGGGAATATCCTCAGGAATCATGACTCTTCTTCCTATATCATCGCTTGCCAGATCACCGCTCAGGCCGTGCAGATATACTCCCGCGATCGCGGCTTCATCCGCCTTCATACCCTGTGCAAGGAATCCCGTAATAAGTCCGGTCAGGACATCTCCCGATCCGCCCTTGGCAAGTCCGTCGCAGCCGACAGTATTAATATAACACTTACCTTCCGCATCCGACACTATGGTTTTGTGTGTTTTTGCAACCGTTACGCACTTGTTCTGTAGTGCAAAATGCATACAGCTGTCTTCAAGGCTCATATCCCGAGCTTCTTCTGAGGCAGTAAGTCTCCTGAACTCCCCCACATGCGGCGTCAGAACGGCAGGTTCAAAACCTTCCTTATCAGCGCGTTCCCTAAGCAGCGGATAAAACACCCGGCTCTCCCGGGCAAGGATATTAAGAGCACCGGCATCTATTACGAGCCTCGGTGCATTTATTACCGCATGCTGGAGGAGCGCATAAGATCTCGGATCCTTCTCGTCCAGACCCGGCCCGATCCCCACCGCTGTTGCCTTCTTAAGATACATGTCAAACTGTCTGAGAGCCGATGAGACAGTGTCTCCCCAGGCAGACAGGAGTGCACACGGACAGTTAATGCTTGTGGACATCAGACTGTCATCAGGGGCAAATACGCGCACCATCCCCACGCCGCTCCTCAGAGCTGACATGGCGGTCAGTGTCTGTGCCCCCGGCATGTACCTGCTTCCTGCTATGATGAGCGCCATGCCGAAAGTGCCTTTGTGGCCGTCTGCGGGGCGCTCCGGACACAGTGAGGATACAAGCTGAGACGTAATGTTATCCGGCATCATTCCTCCCCGTGCTTCATCCCTGCGATGGCACTTATCTCAAAAGGAGTCTCCTGATAGACGTAGTAATTAAGCCAGTTGGTGAACAGCAGTGTCGCAGATGATCTCCACTTAAGCACAGCCGGCCTGGACGGATCGTCATCGGGATAGTAATTAACGGGTATGTCTATGGGAAGTCCAAGTCCCAGGTCCCTCTTGTACTCACTGTCCAGTGTGTTGACATCATATTCTGAGTGACCCGTGATGAAGATCTGCCTTCCCTTGAGGTCAGACACGCAGTACACTCCCGATTCCTCCGATTCGGACAGGATCCTGAGCTTGCTGTTCTTCTCGATATCCTCCTTGTGGAGTTCGGTATGCCTTGAATGCGGCACATAGAACACATCATCGAATCCTCTGAAGAGCTTGACGGGGTTCCTGTATATCATCTTGTGTTCGAATATGCCGAAGCACTTCTTAGGCAGCGTGTACTTGGGGATGCCGTAATGGTAGTAAAGCCCTGCCATAGCACCCCAGCAGATGTGAAGCGTGGAATACACATGGCTCTTGCTCCACTCCATGATCTCGCACAGCTCGGGCCAGTAGTCCACATCCTCATAATCCAGGAGTTCCACGGGGGCGCCGGTGATGATCATTCCGTCGTAGAAATTATCCTTCACCTGATCGAAAGTCTCATAGAACTTTGTCAGGTGCTCCTCTGCCGTATGCTGCGATTTGTGGGTTGCCGTATGGATCAGGTCGATGTCGATCTGGATGGGCGTGTTGGATAATGCCCTGAGGATCTGCGTCTCCGTGACCACCTTGTTGGGCATAAGATTGAGGATGACGATCTTAATGGGCCTGATATCCTGCGTCAGGGCCCTTGTCTCCTCCATGACAAATATCCTTTCCTGTTCGAGCGTGGCTCTCGCAGGCAGATTGTTAGCTATTCTAATGGGCATGTCATGCCTCCTTACTTCATTTTAAGAACTGATAAACTCGTTTAAGATCGATGCATCCGGGACGCGTGAAGGATCGATCACGGGGATCTCCTCAAGATGCTTTATCAGCTTGCCTGCTTCCTCGATCGCTCTGTCGAGATCGGCGAAAGGCTTGCCCGTATTGGACCTCTCCATGAAGACATTGGGCGCGATGACGCCGTCTTTGGCATCATCCAATGCTTTCCTGATGTCCTGAAGAGCCATCGGGGCAATGACGAGAGGCTCGTAAGCAAGGAATGAATTGACGTGATATGTGGCTTTGGCAAGATACTGCTTGAAATATATCTTCTCCGAATTCTCTATCATCGGCCAGTAATCGATCGTGGACAGCGCGTGTGCCGCTCTGTGACGGTTATCCCTGACTATCCTTCTCAAAAGCCTTATCTCCCTCTTATCCATCAGCTTCGTATCGTGGTAAACGTTGCCGAACGGTACGATGAATAATTTGACACAGATATCGGGAGATATATCGCCTGATACCCTGTCAGACAGCCCGTGCAGGCCTTCCACAACGAGGACACCGTCCTCGGGGAGCTGTATCGCACGGCTCTCATCACCTTCCATCGGCTTGCGTACGGTAAAATCAAATACGGGAGGGATTACCTTCTTCCCTCTTATTATGTTGCTGATGTCTTCGGCGATCCTGTCAACGTCAAGTGCATCGATCGTCTCAAAGTCAGGTCTTCCCTCACTGTCAAATGTAAGATCAGCCATCTTGTAGTAATCGTCGAGCGAGAGGAATGCGGCAGGCTTGCCGTTCCTCTTAAAGCCCTGGGACAAGCGCATGGTGGATGTTGTCTTGCCCGAAGAAGTAGGTCCCGAGATGAAGACTGCCTTCTTGGAACTGTCATTGATCACATCCTCAACTATGCCGTTGATGCGTTTAAGGAAACGCTCCTCAGAACTTGAGATCAATCCGGTGAGTTTCCTTGAGCCGAGGCTCTCTTCCAATTCTTCTATTGTGATGTCTAATAAGTCCTGAAGTTCTGCCATGTGATGTCACCTTACATATTAATGGGTAGGGAAAAACCTTTTGATTATATATTTACTGATAAGCCAGTCATATCCGTACTGAAGCAGTCTGAAGGCCAGATATACGAGACCCGGGATCACGATGGCCGCAGCGATTATCAGAACGGCCGTCAGCACGACATGTATCCCTCCGGCAAGCACCGCCAGCACCGTGGCGAACGAGCCTGCACTTGAAGCAAAAGTCTCGGTGTATTTCTCCAGTGTCCCGTTCAGATAATTGATCACGTAATCCTGGAATCCGCTCTTCTGTATAGTGATCCGGGAGAGCATCTGACCAACCGTAAGACTGACAATAAGATATGACTTCAATATCTTCTCGATCAATATAACTATCTTGCCCGCAATGGGCATTCGGTAATACCTGAAGCAGATGAAAGGGCACGCAAGGAACAGGATGGCGAGCAGAATGATCTGCAGCACTCCGAATCTTCCGATGCCCAGAAGCGATCCGCCGATAAAGTAGTTGAATAAGATGATGCTGTCTACGAGAAGCCCGTAGAGAACAAACAGACCGAGATGACGTCTGTTCTCAAAATCGGTGTCGCTCCACAGCTTACCGAGGAATAATCCTTCCAAGTAATCCAATTGCACTTCTCCCAAATATTATCAGCTTATAGAATTTTACCACAATGAGAGCATCAGTGCAGGCGGAATGTGCATTCTGTTGTGCTCTCGATGATGCTCCGGAGTTCTATCCATTCGACCGGGAACAGATCCGCATCGGAACACTTAACTCTCGTCTTATCGTTGAATTCCACCGTGATCTCCCACTTGCCCGGTCTTCTGAGGGTATTCTTGGGATCGCCCTTCCCTTTGTTGTAATTCTCCAGACACTCAAGTATATGACTCTCCGGAAGGCGCTTCGACAGTATCTCCAGCTTGCTGTCCGTAAGCGACTTCATGAAGTTGTTGTTCCACATGTAGAAATCGCGCCACGAGATAAGCCTCTTCTCAAAGTCATACCTGACCTTGTATCCCTCGTCGGAATAGGATCTGACCTCCACTTCAAGTATCTTTATCTGACCGTAGGACATGTTCATGCTCATAACTTACTCCTCACCCGAGATCGATCCCGAAGACAGATCCGCCCATCGTTCCTATTATCATTCTGTTGCCAAATACTACAGGAGATGCCTCGAAGACCAGACCCGAAGTCGTCTTGGAAGCTGAATTGATATTGCGTGAGCACTGCAGATACGAGAGTCTCTTGCATTCCGAAGAATCAGCGCTTACAAGGTGGATCTGACCGATGGAGTCACCGATAACGATATAAGCCTTGCCTGATGCATCATAGCAGTCAACAGGCGAGCTGTAGGAATAGATGTTCATGTCGTACTCCCAGACCTTCGTTCCCAGATCCTTATCATATGCAACCAGCTTGTTGCCGCTCATCAATCCTTTGGTCATGCTGAAAGGGAAGATCACAAGATTGGAGATGGAATTCTTGCCGATGATCGGATTGCCGAAGCATCCGCCGTTCTGATCCGTCTCAGATGTCTCACCGTTATACGTATAGCAGGGCTCCGATGTCTGCCAGATCACTTCGCCCGTAAGCCCGTGGATCTTGTAAACATATGCGGCACCGCAGTACTGGCCGGATCCGCCCTGGCTGTCAACTTCCGTTCCCACATACACATAAGGCACTCCGTTCTCCTCGGAGATCGTGGGCGTAACATCGGAATCATCGCCTAAGACCACACAACACACCATCTTCATTGTGTTAAGATCCAGGCAGACGAGATTGCACGTATTATCCACAAAATAGCCGTAATTGCCGTAAACGGACATGGAGCTCTCGACACCCATGTGAGAACCCGTGTTGTCTCTGAATATGTACTTATACCCCGTCCTCTCCGGTGCGATGGAGATATCATCAATGCCCGGAGCATAGTTGGTGTTGAGCTTGAACGTATAGATGATGCCGTTCTCGCAGGGCCACATCAGCGTATCCGACTTCGCATCGATGATGGGTGACGAATCGAAAGCCCTCCATCCTGACCTGTAAGGTGCATCATCCTCGCCGTCGTACTGATACAGCAGCTTGCCGTCAAGAAGTGAATATATATACATTCCAAAATTAGTGGACGTTCCGTTATTATCACACTGTCCCACATAGAGCAGCGGATATCCCCTCGGATCGAGCGCAGGCGTTCCCTTGACCGACGCACCGACATTGATGGGGTCTCTTGTCTGTTCACCCGTATCCATATCAAGGAAATATATCTTGCCGTCGCAGGCAGCTATGATGACTTCAACAAGATCTGCCTTGTTCCTGGCGCTGTCATACATGTTCATGGTAGTCTTAACGCTCTGCGGCCACTTGACCACGATAGGCTGGCCTGTCCACCTCACACCCGACCACTCAAAAGTCAATGTGGAAGCCAAAAGCGTGCCGATGCCTTTGAACTCCCATACCTGCTTGATCGTTCCTTCCGATATATTAGTATTCCCGAAAGATGAACAGTTACGGAAATTGTTGCCTCTGAATGTGTATATACCCTGATATGTCCCGTAATTGATCGGGTCACCCATGAATATCGGGTCATTCCTCTTGAATTCCTCCACAACCTTCCTGTCTTCTCCTGTAAAAACAGTCTCCATAAGACCGCGCGCGTCCGGCTTTGCCTTGTCGGCTATCTCTTCATCGGTTGACATGTTGATAACGGCAAGTCCCGGATATAATACGGCATTCTGATCCTCTGTCTTGGGCGGGACCGGTGTGGGAGTGGGGCTTGCTACAGATATGTATGCACTCGGTGCGGAAGCTCCGGAATCTTCAGGCTTGTCCCCGGTTTTGCGCTTGTTAAAGTAGACCACTGCCAGTACGGTAGTGAGGATAACGAAGAGCACCGTCATAATTACGACCAGTCCTACCGTGCCCTCTCCCGGATCGCGGGAAGGCTTGTAGTAGCTGTTATCGGGCTCAATGTATTGATCTCTGTCGTTCATCCATAACCCCTCAAAACGCCAAATTGGGTAATATTTTATCATATATTTGAGCAATTGTCGTTAAATGTCATTTTTTTGTCGTGTACTGTCAACTTTATATGAGGGAATAATGATAAAATATGCACGAATCTGATAAATGAACGGAGATTATTATGCTTAAGATAGATCATCTTACAAAGAATTACGGCAATTACAAAGCTGTTGATGACCTGACGATCCACATTCAGCCCGGTGAGATCTACGGATTTATCGGTCATAACGGTGCCGGCAAGACAACGACCCTCAAGAGCGTGGCGGGAATACTGCAGTTCGATCAGGGTACTATCCTTATCAACGGCAGATCGGTCGTTGAAGAACCTGTCGCCTGCAAACGCGATCTGGCATATATCCCCGATAACCCGGATCTCTATGCTTATATGAGCGGTATCAAGTATCTTAACTTTGTGGCTGATATTTATGGGATCACACCGGAAGTCAGGAGAGAGAAGATCCGCAAGTATGCCGATCTCTTTGAACTGACCGGCGATCTGGCACAGCCCATATCTGCTTACTCTCACGGAATGAAGCAGAAGCTGGCTGTTATATCCGCATGGATGCATTCGCCCAGGCTCATTGTCATGGACGAGCCTTTCGTTGGGCTCGATCCCAAGGCGGCACATACGCTTAAGGAGATGATGAGAGAGCACTGCAATAACGGCGGAGCCATCTTCTTCTCGACGCACGTCCTGGAAGTGGCGGAGAAGCTCTGTGACAAGGTGGCGATCATCAAGCAGGGCAAGCTTATCAAGGCAGGAACGATGGATGAGGTCAAGGGCGATGACAGCCTTGAAGAGGTATTCCTGGAACTGGAGGCTGAATAATGCTGTGGGTCCTTGTCAAAAAGCAGATAAATGAGGTATTCAAGAGCTATTTCTTCGATGCCAAGAAGAATAAGATGCGCTCGAAGGGTGCGATAGCTGCCTGGATAATATTCTTTGTGATCATTATGGTCGGTGTGCTTGGCGGAATGTTCACCGTGCTGTCATTTACAATGTGCCCGCCGATGTCCGCTGCAGGCATGGGATGGCTGTTCTATCTGATCATGAGCGGACTTGCCATCATCTTCGGCGCGTTCGGCAGCGTATTCAACACATTTACAAGCCTGTATCTCGCCAAGGATAACGAGCTTCTGCTGTCCATGCCCATCCCGGTGAAGACACTGATAACGGCCCGTCTGATCAATGTATATCTGATGGGAACGATGTATTCGGCAACAGTGCTCATTCCGGCACTTATCGTGGGATGGATCGTGAACGGGGTCACTGCCGCCAATGTTATCTGCGGCATCATGCTCTACTTCATCGTCACGGGAATTGTGCTGCTCCTGTCATGCCTTCTCGGATGGGTTGTTGCCAAGATAAGCGTGAAGCTCAAGAACAGGAGCTTCATTACCGTGATCATTTCTCTTCTGTTCATCGCCGGTTATTATTTCTTCTATTTCAAAGCAAATGATATCATTCAGGATATCATCAGGAAGGCTGATGTTTACGGGAATAAGATCAAGGGGTCTGCGTATGTGCTGTACCTTTTCGGAAGGATCGGGGAAGGCGAATGGATCGCCTGTGCGGTATTCCTTGCAATCGTTATCGTTTGTGCCGCACTGATATGGATAGTTATCTCCCGCAGCTTCATCAAGATCGCCACTGCCAGCGGCAAGGTCACGAAGAAGAAGTATACAGAGAAGACTGTCAGGGCAAAGAGCGCTTTCGGTGCGCTGTTCGGCAGAGAGCTTGCAAAGTTCACGTCCAGCCCTAACTACATGCTCAACTGCGGTCTGTCCATCCTGCTCATACCGGCAACCGGCGTATTCTTCCTGGTAAAGGGCGGTGATTTCTGCAAGGCGGTCAACAGCCTTCTGCCAAGCAGACCGGACCTGGCCGCAATCGCATTGAGCGCCGTGGCATCACTCCTGATAACTATGAATAATATGGCCGCGCCTTCCGTATCGCTTGAAGGCAAGAATATCTGGATCGCACAGTCTCTGCCCGTGAACGCCAGGCTCATTCTCCGCGCCAAGGCGGCACTTCAGTTCGTCCTGACGGCCGTACCTGTATTGTTTACGGGGATCTGCTTCATGATCATTCTGGATTCCCCGATCACGGTCAGGGTTCTTGTGTTATTGTTCTCGCTCATCTTCACATTGTTTATGTCATTGTTCGACACCATGTTAAGCATCAAGTTCCCCTTCCTTGACTGGACCAACGAGAATTCGCCGATGAAGCAGAGCGCTTGTGTCATGCTCTCGATGTTCGGCGGCTGGATCTTGAGCATGGTTACTCCTGCCGCATACATTCTCGAGGGATACAAGCTCGGTTCGGAAGTCTATATGTGCATCGCCTGTGCGCTGTTCGCAGCAATGTCGCTCCTGTTGTTCAGATGGATAGAGACGAGAGGCGCGAAGATATTCGCATCACTGTAATGCTGATGCGATCTCCATCAGCTTATTGATACGGTGATTCATGCCCGACTTGCCGACCGGCGGATCCATCATGGCGGCAAGTTCGGCTATGGATGCCTCAGGATTCCGGTAATGCGCATCGAGCGTTTCCGTAAGCTCCCTGGGGAGTTTGGACCTGAGTCCTGCGGCCGTTATCTTATCGAAAGCAGCTCCCCTTCTGGCACTTGCCCCCGCCGTTCTCTTGAGGTTGCCGGAATCACAGTTGACAGTCCTTGTCACCGATCCGTTCAGCTCGCGCCGGGCCCGCTGGTTCTCGTATTCCATGACAGCGCCCGTGGCACCGATGACGCTGAGGAAATCAGACACCATGTCCCCGTTCTTGAAATATATCAGGGTATGGAACTCCCTGTCTGCTATGATAGGTTCTATTCCCACCGATCTGAGCATCGCCACTATAAGGGATGCAATAACATCGTTGCTGATCCTGTATTCGATCCTGTATGACCGCGAGGGATCGGCGCAGTAACCTTCAGACAGGAAAGCACCTCTCAGGAAGCACCTGGTAAACGTCCTGTCGATCGTGAGCTGCTCGGCCGCCTTATCCATGAAGCATGCCGCGAACAATGAGCAGAACTGCGTGAAAGACTGCTCGAGGATCATTATCTTATTGCCTTTGACCAGGTGAACGAATCCGTCTTTAGCCAGAAGCCCTGCAAGGCATAAACACGCTTCCGGCGTAGTCCTTACATATGTCGACGGAAATGATATCCCCGCCGGAGCAGATGCGCAGAAAGCGCCGGCCACTACAGCCTGCCGTTCAGACATCGAATGCCACCTTACCTGGCACGCCTCATTCTTGACTCTTACCGAGAAAGATGCGGAAGTATTATCACTTGCCATCCTTAGCCGTCCGCATTGTCCTTAAGGATATCCCTGTGTTCGATCTCCACGTGATATCCCGAAGCCTTCAGGCCGGCTGCAAGCCTCTGCGCACAGAATACCGACCTGTGATGGCCGCCGGTGCACCCCACGGCTACCGTAAAAGTACCGGATCTATCCGTTCTCTTTGCTATCGCAGCTGCCGTATCCTTTATCAGTCCGTCAACGAATCCTTCCGTCTCTTCAAATCCGTCGAGGTATTCGATTATGGGCTTATCAAGTCCCGACAAAGGCCTTAATTCCGGTATCCAGTAAGGGTTCTTCAGAGCCCTCACGTCAAACACAAGATCAGCCTCGGCAGGCTCGCCGTACTTGAATCCGAAAGACATGACCTTCACATCCGTCATGCCGTCAAATACGCCTATTATCCGGACCTCGGGTTCAAGCCTTACTCCGAACTTCCCGTATACCTTGTCCGATACATCACGGATAAGATCATAGACCTCCTGTGCCGTTGCCCTGCCGCTGTTATTGACCACGAATCCGCAGTGCTTGGGAGATACCTGTGCACTGCTTCCATTCAATGCATAGCCGCGCAGACCCGTATCGTCTATCAGCTTGCCGGCAAAGTAACCTTCGGGCCTCTTAAATGTCGACCCTGCGGAAGGAACGTCAAGCGGCTGGGAAGCTGTCCTCTTTGCCTTGTACTCATTGATCTTCGCGTTGATCTCTTCCCTGTCACCGCGTCTGACTTTTGCTTCTATACCGGTAATAACGAAGACCTTGCCCTGCTTTGCCATCTGCGCAAATACACTCGTTCTGTATCCGAGCTTAAGGTCATCGCCTTCAACCTCATGAGGGATCCCGTCCCCGTCGATATATCTGACCTTCGTGACGATATCTCTCATCTCGCCGCCGTAAGCGCCTGCGTTCATGAACACCGCACCTCCGAGCGTGCCGGGGATCCCCGTTGCAAATTCGGTACCCGCGAAGCCTGCATTCGCCACCTTGACCGCAAAGCTTATCAGCTTAACTCCTGAGCCCGCGGCAACAGTGGCGGTATCACCGTCTTCTGTGATCTTAATATCGCCTGCCAGTCCCGATGTCCTTATGACAAGACCGTCAAATCCTTTGTCAGAGATGAGGCAGTTCGCACCGCCTCCCAGTACAAAAACGTCGAGGTTATTGTCTTTTGCATATTTGAGATCGTCTATTATCTCCTGTTCGTTTGTGGGTTCATCAAAGAATCTCGCATTGCCGCCGCATTTGAAAGTGGTGTAATTCTTAAGAAGAATGTCCTCCGTCATGTCTGCCCTCCCGGGAAGACTCTGGATACAAGATCTTTGGCTGCATTATAGCCCATCTTCTTGACCCTGAAATTGATAGCCGCAACTTCCACGATGATAGCCAGATTACGGCCGGGGGCAACAGGGATCGTAATAGACGGGACCTTAAGTCCCAATATCTCTGTCGTCTCATCAGACAGACCGAGTCTGTCATATGTCTTGTTGTCATCCCATCTCTCAAGATTGATGACGAAATCAATATTCTCGGAAGATTTGACTGAGGATACGCCGTAAAGCTCCTTAACGTCAAGGATGCCGATGCCTCTTATCTCGATAAGGTGCCTTATTACTTCGGGTGCGCTTCCCACAAGAGTGGTGTCGGATACCTTCCTGATATCGACCTGATCGTCTGCGATAAGCCTGTGGCCACGCTTGACTATCTCAAGTGCAGTCTCCGACTTGCCTACGCCGCTCTCGCCGAGTATGAGGATACCTTCACCGTTAACCTCGACAAGAACGCCGTGCATCGATATCCTGGGAGCAAGCTCCGTTCTCAGGTATGCAACGATCTCGGTAATGATATCAGATGTTGCCGCACTCGTTCTCAGCACAGGAGTGCTGTACACCTTTGCAGAATCGAGAAGCTCATCGTGTATCTCATGATTGCGCGTAATGAGGATCGCGGGGATCTCCTTTGAGAAGAGCTCATCGAAAGACCGGTGGCGCGCTCCGGAATCGAGATTATCAAGATATGCATGCTCCATGTTGCCGATAACCTGGATCCTGTCAGGGCCGAAGTGATCGTAATACCCTGCCAGCTGAAGACCGGGTCTCGTACAGTCGGCAACGCATATCCTGCGCGACTCGATGTCACCGGGATCATATACGACTTCAATATCAAAATCCTTGATTATCTTGGACAGCAATACACTTGAGTATGGCATATCACACTTCCTCTATCATCTTTGCAGGGTCATCAGCGGCTTTGACCTTATCGTTGGCACGGATTATCACACCGTTCTCATCGATAAGATAAGTGGTCCTGACGACGCCCATTGATACCTTGCCGTAGTTCTTCTTCTCTTTCCAGACATCATAGAGCATATGAACGCTCTTATCCGTGTCAGACAGGAGAGTAAACGGCAGATTGTACTTCTCTTCGAACTTCTTGAGCGATGCTGAAGTATCACGGCTTACACCGATGATCACTGCGCCCTTCTCCGTAAACGAAGGATACAGTCCGGCATAACCGCAGGCCTGCTTTGTACATCCTGAAGTCATCGCCTTGGGATAAAAGTACAGAACGACCTTGCGGCCGAGATACTCACTCAGAGTGTGCATCTCGCCGTTCTGGTCGGGTAATGTAAAATCAGGTGCTTTTGTTCCGACGGGGATCATCAGAACTTGACCTCTATCTTGTGAGTTGCACCGTCGGTGAATACAGGTACTGATGTGCCTGCGACAGCCTGACCGTCACAGATGACGGAAACGCCTTCCTTTGTTCTCTTGAAGCCTTCAGGCTTATTGATCTCGATCTCGTAGACTGCACCTACAGCCTGGAGTCTTACCTTGAGCGATGTCTCGTTCTCACGGAGAAGCGGTTCTACTATGAGAGCGTCTGCAGTGGGCTGGATGCCGAAGCAGGAGAACAGACACAGGAGAAGCCATGTGGATGTACCTGACAATGTAGGTCCGATGTTCTCGCCGGAATCGCTGTTGTTGTACTGTGTGCACCATCTCGGGTTGCCGCATGTTGTGAAGGGTGACTTCAATGTGCGGAACGGCAGGATAACGTCAATGATCCAGTATGCCGTATCTGCAAGTCTCTGTGCAAGAGCTACATCGTTAACGCTCTTTGCAGCCTTGAGCATGGCAGCTGCAGCCATCATGTTGGCATGCTTGAACACACCGCCGTTCTCACGGTCTCCGGGATAGTACAGAGCCACGTCGATCTTGGGTGCGATCTTGGGATAATCGACCGTGGAGCAGAGCCTGTAGCCATAAGGTGACTTCAGGTACTTATCCATTGAATCGAGCATCGAAGTGATCTGTGCTTCGCTGGCACACTCGGAGAGGAGTGACCATGAGAATGTGTTGAGGAAGTAAGATCCGGGGGCATCCTCCACCTGGAGGTTATCTCCTGCAGCGCCGAGATACTCGAGCTCGGGCTTGTCCTTCCTGTTGAACAATACTCTTGCGAAGAAGTCATTCTTCCATGCATAGTCATTAAGCTCAGTCTTCAGCTTGGATGACAGTTCCGTGAGTTCTGCCACATATGCATCATCACCGAAATGTCTGAACATGCCGATCGCTGCGTCAACTGCAACCTTCAGGAGGAAGCCGTTCATTACGGACTCGGAGTATTCCGATTCATAAGGAACCTCACCGTATGCCTTGCCTGACTTGGCGAGCTGCTCCTTGTATGCCTTGATCTTATCGGCACCGCCGATACAGTCGGGATCTACTCTCAGACAGTCATTCCAGTCAGCTCTGTCGATAAGAGGAATGCCGTGCTTACCTACGGAGATCTTGGCGGAATATGTGATGATCGCCTTGATTGTCTCGAGGAGTGTTCTCGTTCTGGAACCGTCATTCTCACCGGGAGCCCTTCCCTCTCTGATCTCGACTGTTCCTGTTCCTGCGATCTTGAACTGCTCATTCAGGAAGTCATAATCTCCCGTGAGTCCTACGTATCTGTCGAGAGCCTGCAGGAGCCACAGAGCATCGTCTGACCACCAGCCGGGTTCCTTGCCTACCCAGTAGAAGTTGTGGTTGGCATAACCCTCTTCGAACACGTTCTCACTCCATTCTCTCAGGAGCTTCTTAACAAAATCAGTCTGGTTCATGCCTGCCATGTAATACATGGATGCGTAGATGTCCTGGATCTCACGGAAACCGATCTCTCTGTATCCCTTCTGCGTCCAGTCAAGAGACCTGGATACGAATGTCTGGTAGAACACCTGGAAAGGCAGGTTGTTGTTAACATACGCCTCGAAATTCTTATCCTCATGCTCGATCTGCATGTATCCGGAGTAGTTCTTGGCAAACTCGATAACACTGGCGAGGTCTTCTTCGATGGCATTGACATCTGAATATCTCTCGATTACTCTTGCAAGTTCTTCCTGCATTGTGACATCGAATTCGAAGTCATCGTTAACGGCATCGGAAGACAGACATGTGAGATCGTCTGCTCTGACATTGCCGCCTGCCTTGACCGTGAACTCGGTTGCAAGTGCAAAGAATCCGGGGCCCTTACGTGAAGGCTTATTAGCCAGATGTGCGAGATACTCAGGGTCTTCGAGGCTTCCGGAACCTACAAGATCTGCATATCTTGCACAGTACTCTGAAGGCATGATGACTTTGCCGTCCTCATGAACGAGCAGGACATTATATCTGATATTGCCCTTCTGCCACTTGGGGTTGGGGTTGAATCCTATTGCCAGCAGAGCATCATTCTCGTCGAAAAATACTTCGCTCTGCGTGATGACAGTCGTGAAGATAACGTCTTCTCTCAACGCGTGAGGAGCAGATGTTCCGAACATACCGGTATAGACGATCCTGAGGTTCCTGTCAGCAGAACCTGTGTTCTCGATATCGATCTTCTGTGCTTCCATAGCGAGGGGAAGTCCTTCGTGCTGAGGAACGATGAAGATCGTTCTCCTGATCTTGAGGCCGTCCTCCAGCTCGTATTCAATGATAGTTCTGTTCTGTGAGTGGATCGTCTGTATCTTCTTGAGCCCCTCTGCCTTTGCAGAACCGGAGTAGAATATCTTCTTGCCGTTCTCCGTGAGGTAGAACTGCCTGTTGGCAGGGAATCCGTTCTCCTCGGGGAGATAGTCCCATCTCGTTCCGAGAACCTGGGTATCTGCATGAGCCCTGAAGCAGCCGCCGCCAAGAGCATTAACGGCACTCTTAGGCGTGCTCTGAAGAGGCTTCCTGAAGCCCATTCTGTTGCCGATGAGCATATTTGTATAGTAGTGAGGTCCCGGGATCGGTGATGCGGGATCTGCGATCAGCTCTCCTCTCTCGTTGAGGATTCCGCCCCAGTATCTTGAACCTGCGATCTCATCCTTGATGATGGCTGCCACGCTGTCATCAGCAGCAGCTTCACTGACACTCTGCCCGTCGGAAGTATATACCTTTATGCCGCTATCTGCCGTGATAAGAACATTAGATGAGGGAATAAGGCCTCCCCAGAATGAAGACAGCCTGTCATCATCCAATAATACCGATACAAAGGGTGAATCAAAATCAAGTCCTGACACACCGACAACCTTCGTATTGCCGTCAAGATTGACGTACTGGGCCGATACTCCGCCCTTAAGCTCAACACTTGGAAACACCGTAGCAAGGAAATCCTTAGCACTAACCTTCTGGCCTCTGGCAAGTTCACTTCTGATGTTCATATGAATACCTCCGCGGGAAATGTTCTTTAATTATAATATAATGGTGATGTTTAATAAAGTGTGAAGAAGCAATTAAAAAGTACCACCCGGGACCATCCCGGGTGATACCTCTCTGTTAATGTAATCCTTAATTATCCGAGAACTACTTCGACCTTGTGTGTCTTGCCGTCGCCACAAACGGGAACGATACAGCCGTCAACAGCAGCGCCGTCAACTGTAAGGCTCTTAACGCCCTTGCAAACATGATCAGGATTCTTGATCTCGATCTCATATGTATCGCCTCTGAACTGACGTGTTGCCTTGAAGCCGTCCCAAGCAGAAGGGATGGAAGGATCTACGCGGAGTCCGTCGAATTCAGGCTTAACGCCGAGGATGTACTGGGAGATTGCAACCATGTTCCATGCAGCAGTACCCGTGAGCCAGCTGTTCTTGCCCTGACCGAAGTTCTTCGCATCCTTACCGCCGATCATCTGACCATAGACATAAGGTTCTGTCTTGTGGATGTCAGATGTCTCTTCAGTAAATGCAGGAGCGATC
>CADBNJ010000001.1 GCA_902795955.1 Oscillospiraceae bacterium | reverse complement strand
GTCTCTCCGTTCATGATCTCGTTCATGACGGTATATGCCTCATCATATGTGAGATCTTCCTTGCTTACTATCTTTGCGATTGCTTCCTTGATCATGTTCCTGGTTCTCCTTTACTGTTATTTCTTATTCTTTTTGGATACTGCTATGTCAATGAAATTCTTCAGCATTAACCTGCCGTCAGGGGTCATTATCGACTCGGGATGGAACTGCACCCCGTACATGTCATACGCTTCGTGCTTTACCCCCATTATCTCCCCGTCGTCTGCGGTTGCCGTTACCTTGAGGCACTTCGGCATCGTATCGGGATCCGCCGCGAGCGAATGATATCTGGCGACGCGGATCTTGTTGGACATGCCGCTGTAGAGCTTGCAGGTGGGATCCACCGTGGCGGTGCTCTGCTTGCCGTGCATGAGTTCCTTTGCGTATGTTATCGTTGCTCCATATGCTTCACACATGGCCTGATGACCGAGGCATACTCCGAGCATGGGGATCTTCGGTCCCAGCTGCTTTATCACGTCGATGCATACGCCCGCATCGGAAGGTCTTCCCGGCCCCGGTGATACGACGATCGCATCGGGTGCCAGTGCCTCTATCTCAGATACTGTCATCGCGTCGTTGCGGATCACTCTGATGTCCGGATAGATGCTGCCGATCATCTGGTAAAGGTTGTATGAGAAGCTGTCGTAATTATCGATTATCAGTAACATTCTTCCGCCTCCTCGATTGCCTTGATCACTGCCTTTGCCTTGTTGATGCATTCCTGGTATTCCTTCTCGGGAACGGAATCGTAGACAATGCCCGCCCCGCTCCTTACGAAAACCTTTCCGTCCTTCTTATAGGCCAGCCTTATCGCGATGCACGTATCGAGGTTGCCCGTGAAATCAATGTATCCGATAGCACCGCCGTAGATCCCTCTCTTGTTGTTCTCGAGATCGTTGATAAGCTGGCACGCCCTTATCTTGGGCGCTCCCGACAAAGTTCCGGCAGGCAGTATCGAATCGATCGCGTCGAAAGCGTCATACCCTTCCCTTATCTCTCCCCTCACCGTTGAACCGATATGCATGACATGGGAGAAGCGCTCGATCGAATGGAGCTTCTCGACTTCGACAGAACCGTACTTGCTGATCTTACCGATGTCGTTGCGGCCGAGGTCCACGAGCATGTTGTGCTCGGCAAGCTCCTTTGTATCAGACAGGAGATCCTTCTCCAGACTCATGTCCTCTTCCTCCGTCCTTCCTCTCGGCCTCGTCCCGGCAAGCGGGAATGTGTAGAGCACACCGTCCGTGAGCTTCACCAGAGTCTCCGGCGAAGCACCTGCCACCTCAACATCCGTGCCCGCAAAATAGAACATGTAAGGAGACGGATTAAGTGTCCTTAACGTGCGGTACACATTGAGCAGGCTTCCTTCATAATCAGCCTCAAGGCGGTTGCTCAGGACTATCTGGAAGATATCTCCTTCCTTGATGTGATGCTTGGCCTTATCCACCATATTGCAGAACTCTTCCTTGCCGAAGAGAGGTCTGATGTCAGAGAGTAATCTTCCGCTCTCATCCTCCTCCGATCTGCCGTTCCTTATAAGGTCGGCAAGCTCCTTCAGCGCCTTTTGTGCACGCTCATATTCACTGTCAATATTGTCCAGCTTGATGTTGGCGATAAGCACTATCTTCTGCCTCATATTGTCGAAAGCGATAACCTTATCGAACAGCATCAGATCGCAGTCCTTGAAGTGTTCGGAATCCTTCGCGTCAAGCCTCAGTGAAGGCTCGGCGTACTTGATGTAATCATACGAGAAATATCCAACGAGACCGCCCGTGAATGTGGGAAGATAATCGAATCTCGGGCTCTTGTATTCAGCCATTATCTCCCTTAAGTACTTGCCGGGCTCACTTGTCCTGATGATCCTCCTGTCGATCTTGAGCTCACCGTTGAAGCACGTGATCTCCGACTTGGGATCGAATCCGAGGAAAGTATATCTTCCCCACTTCTTGCTGTCCTCCACCGACTCGAGCATATACGCATGAGTCGAATTTGCCTTGAGGATCTTGAGAACTTCAATAGGTGTCTTCACGTCCGATAAGATCTCGCATGAAACGGGACAGATCTTGTATTCACCCTTGGCAGCAAGTTCACGGATCTCGCTTAATTCAGGTCTGATAACCATGATCGTTACTTTCCTCCTTCGTCTTTTTTTGACAATAAAAAAGTCCCTGAACAAGAATACTCTTCTTGTTCAAGGACGAATTAATCTCTAAACTAATCCGCGGTGCCACCTTGATTCACGATGCTCGCGCTCTCTGCAGGATACAGACATATCCCTCGCAACTGACGTATGCGTCACGTCACAGATACTCGGGACCGGCATTGCCTGATTCCCTTTGACTGTGCCCTCGGCGGCCCATTATGATGTACCGGTGTCCGCCTGATTCTCAGCATCGCAGGCTCTCTGTGGGATCGTATCCATCTTTACTTCCGCTTCAACGGTTTGAACTATTCAATTGTCAATGTTGGGGTAAGGATAACCCTGCAGCAGAAGATTGTCAAGAGAAATTTATAAACGATGAGTACTGCAGGGGAAGTTCTGCAGTATACGCAGACTATTTGTGCAGGTAAAATTTCTAGCGGAACATTTACACTGCGTACGCAGACTATTTGTGCAGGTAAAATTTCTAGCGGAACATTTACACTGCGTAC